>JAEZMP010000075.1 GCA_023442215.1 Pseudomonadota bacterium | reverse complement strand
GGGGTCGTGCCGACGGAGACGGGACAGCTGCTGTTCGATGCGATCGCGCGCGGTTTCGCCGGCATCGAAAGCGCGCTGCGCGAGATCGAGGACCGGCGGACGGGCATGGAAACCGTAACGCTGTCGGTTTCGACCGGCTTCACCACGCACTGGATGATGCCGCGCATGGCGGACTTCAAGAGGGTGTTTCCGACGGTCGACCTGCGATTCCAGCTCGTGATGGGGGCCTTGTCCGGCCCGGTGAACGATGTCGACCTCGGCATGCGCTTCGTCGAGGGATCCGACGAGCGCCACGAGGCGGTGTTCGTGATGCCCGAGATGCTGCTGCCGATCTGCAGCCCCGACTACCGGGCCGGCCACGGCGTGCACGACGGCAGGATCGGTGAGCCGGACACCAAGATCAACCTGAGCGACGCCCAGCCGGACTGGTCGCGGCTGTTCGCCCCCGCCGACGGCGGCACCTCGCAGAACTCGATGATCTTTTCCGACTATGCCATCGTGGTTCAGGCCGCGCTGCTCGGACAGGGCGTCGCGCTCGGATGGCTGAACGTCGTCGCCTACTGGCTGCGCACCCGCGCGCTGGTGCCGGCGCGCCAGCACCTGATGGTGACCGGCCGCCGCTGCCATCTCGTCCGGCTGCGCGACAAGCCCGCCCGACCCATCGTGGGCAAGGTCCGCGACTGGCTGATCGCGGAGCTGACGGCGGACGTGGAGGCCGTCAGCGCCCTCTATCCCGCCCTGGAGATCGCCTCCGTCGCCGCACGATCGGAGAAGGCTGGTCGGCCGGCCTGAGCACGCGCCCGTCCCGTTCGGATCGAGCCGGCCTCTACGGCGCGGTGGTGCCGCGCGCCGGTAACGGTCTCGGCGGGTCCTTCATGCGCGCTTGACAGTTTCATGAAAATGAAAAATTCTGCCTGAGTTTCACGATACTGAGGCAGCGATGGCCAAGCGCGGCACTTCTGAACGGACCCGGCCGGGCGGCACGGCCTTCCGCCTGGCGCTGACGTTGCCGGGCGCGGCCGTCACGCTGGGTCTGATCCTGTTCGCCCTGGCGCTGCTGTGCGTTCTCGCCTTCCGCTTCAACGACGGTTCGCTGTTCGGCGCCGGCTTCACCCTCGGGAATTTCCGGATTCTCGCCACCGAGCCGCTCTACGGGCTCGTGATCCTGCGCTCGCTGGTGATCGCCGGCCTCGTGACCGCTGCCACCGTCGTCACCGCCTATCCCGTGGCGTTCTACCTGTCGTTTCACGCCCGGTCGCGCGGGCTGATCCTGTTCCTGGTGACGCTGCCGTTCTGGACGAGCTATCTGCTGCGCGTCTTCGCCTGGAAGATCGTGCTCGCCTACAACGGTGTGCTCAATTCCGGGCTTATGGCGGCAGGCATCTGGAGCGAGCCTTCGACCGCGTTCCTCAACACCCCCGCAGCCGTGGTGCTGACGCTCGCCCACGCCTACGCCCCCTTCGCCATCCTGCCGATCCTGGTGTCGCTCGACGCCATTCCGCGATCGCTGACGGAAGCGGCGGCGGATCTCGGCGCACGGCCGTTCACCGTGTTCCGGCGCATCATCCTGCCGAACTCGATGCCGGGCGTGCTGGCCGGCGCCGTCGTCGTGTTCGTGCCGACCGTCGGCGACTACGTGACCCCGGCGCTCGTCGGCGGCCCGAACAGCACCATGATCGGCAGCCTGATCCAGGCCCAGTTCGGCAAGGCGCAGGACTGGCCGTTCGGCTCCGCCATCGCGCTTGTCGTCATGCTGGTGATCCTCGTCGTCATTCTCGGCGTCCGCCGGATCGACCGCCGCTTCGGGAGCCGCGCATGAGCCACGACATCCCCGTTCCCGGACCCCGCCGGCCGCGCTGGCTCGGCGTCTACATCGTCGGCTACCTGATCTTCCTCTATCTGCCGATCGTGCTGATCCCGCTTTTTTCGTTCAACAACTCCGTGCAGGCGGCTTTTCCGCTGCAGGGCTTCACGCTCGACTGGTATCGCGGCCTCGCCGGCAACGAGGCGCTACGGGCTGCGCTGTTCACCTCGATCGTCATCGGGATCAGCGCGGCTTTCATCGCCACGCTGTGCGGGCTGACCATCGCCTATGCCGAACTGACGATCGGGTCGCCGCTCTCCCGAACGATCGCCGGGCTCGCGCGGATGCCGATCCTCATTCCCGGCGTGGTGATCGGCATCGCACTGCTGATCGCGGTCAACCTGATCGGCCTCGGCCCGTCGCGGCTCGCGATCGTGCTCGGCCACGTGCTCGTCGCACTGCCGACGACCGTCATTATCATCCGCGGCAGCCTTGCCGCCGTTCCGCGCAGCATTCCCGAGGTGGCGCAGGATCTCGGCGCGAGCGACGCGGTCGTGTTCCGCCGCATCATGCTGCCGCTGGCGCTGCCGGCGGCGATCTCCGCCTTCATGCTGGCGTTCCTGACGAGCTTCGACGAGTTCATCGTCGCCTTCTTCCTCGCCGGCACCCAGCCGACGCTGCCGCTCTACATCTGGAGCCAGCTGCGCTTTCCGAAATCGCTGCCGACCGTCATGGCGCTCGGCACCGCGATCCTCGTGACCTCGATCGTCATTGCCGGCGCCGCCGAACTGCTGCGCCGGCGTGGCCTGCGTCGCCTGCCGAACTGAACCCTTCCAGAAGGACGCCAGAGAGCGTCGACCAGAGGACGACCGACATGTCTCAGACGCCGAGAACGATCCTTTCGAGCCTTGTGGCCGCGACCGTCGCCTGCGCGACCGCGCTTTCGCCGATCGCCGCCAGCGCGGCCGACAAGCTGACCTACTTCACCTGGTCCGGCTACGAACTGCCCGAGTTCGACGCCGCCTTCCTCAAGGAGCACCCGGACGGCGTCGACGCCTCGACCTTCGGCGACGACGACGATGCCTTCACGAAGGTGAAAGCCGGCTTCCGGCCCGACGTGGCGCATCCCTGCTATGACAAGGTCGCGCGCTGGAACAAGGAAGGGCTGATCGAGCCCATCGACATCTCCCGGATCAAGAACTGGGACAAGATCTTCCCGGTGTTCCGCGACCTGCCGGACCTGCAGGCCGGCCCGGGCAAGGTGTGGATGGTGCCGTGGGACTGGGGCAACACCTCGGTGCTCTACCGGACCGACCTGGTGAAGGACCCGGAGCAGAGCTGGAACCTCCTGTGGGACAAGGCCTATAGCGGCCGCCTCGCCACCATCGACGCGGTGCACGACACCCCGCTGGTCGCCGCCGTGCTCGCCGGGGTGAACCCGTTCGACATGACGCCGGCCGAGATGGACAAAGTGGCGGACAAGCTGCGCGAGCAGCGGCCGCTGCTGTCGAGCTACACCACCGACATGACCTCGGTCGAGCAGGCGCTCGCCAGCGGACAGCTCGTCGCCGCCATGACCTGGAACGCCTCGGCGGTGGCCCTGCGCAAGCAGAACGTGCCGGTGACCTTCATGAAGCCGAAGGAAGGCATGCTGACCTGGGCCTGCGGCTTCGTGATGCTGAAGGGCACGCCCCACGCCGACCTCGTCTACGACTTCATCAACAGCCGGCTTGAGGCGAGCTCCGGCCAGAAGCTGATCGAGGACTACGGCTACGGCGCCTCGACCACGAGCGCCTTCGACGCGGTGCCGAAGGAGACGCTTGAAAGCCTGCAGCTTCCCGCCGACCCGAACGTCGCGCTGAAGACCACCATCTTCACCGGGCCGATGAAGCAGGCCGACGAACTCGCCAAGATGTTCGAGAAGGTCAAGGCCGGCGGCTGACGTCGCCTCCCGTTCCCGGCGGCGATCGCCGCCGGGACGACCATTGCCGACAGGGATCGACGGATGAATGATGCTGCAGATATGACCGAGAGACCCGGCCAGGATGCCGACGAGGCCGACATCCGCGTCGGGCGGCGCGTGCGCGCCTTGCGGCTCGCCCGCAATCTCTCGCTCGCCGATCTCGCCGCCCGGGCCGGGATCTCCATCGGTGCCCTCAGCCAGATCGAGCGCGGGCTGACCTCGCTGCGGGTGCGGGTGATCTGGCCGCTCGCCGCCGCGCTCGACGTGCCCCCTTCGGCGCTGATCGTGGCGGACGACGCGGTAGAGAACGACCTCTACTGCGTGCGGGCCGGCAAGCGGCGCCCGCTTCCCGTCCAGTCCGAGGGAATCGCCAAGGATCTGCTGTCGCCGCCCGGCGCCGGGCTGACCGGGATGATGGTGATCGTCGAGCCCGGCGGGGGAACCGATGCCTATTCCCATTCCGGCCACGAGTTCGGGCTCGTCGTCGAGGGAGAGATCGAGCTGACGGTGGATTCCACCCGCTACGTGCTCCACGCCGGCGACAGCTTCGCGTTCAAGAGCACACTGCTGCACGCCTTCCGGAACACCCGCGCCGAGCGGTGCAGCATCGTCTGGGTCAACAGCCAGAGGATGAAGGAGCCGCGCGATGGCGAATGAGGCACTGCTGCGGCTGGAACGGGTGAGCAAGCGCTTCGGCGGCGGGATCGTCGGCCTCGACGACATCAGCCTCGATATCGCCGAAGGCGAATTCCTGAGCCTGCTCGGTCCCTCCGGATGCGGCAAGACCACCACCTTGCGCGTGATCGCCGGCTTCGAGAGCCCGACCGCCGGCCGGCTTCTGATCGACGGCCGCGACATCACCGCGCTGCGCCCGTTCGCGCGGCCGGTGAACACCGTGTTCCAGGACTACGCGCTGTTCCCGCACATGAACGTGTCGGAGAATGTCGAGTTCGGATTGTCGCTGCGCGCGATGGCGAGCGCGGAGCGGAAGCGGCGCGCCAGCGAGGCGCTGGCCCGGGTCGGACTGTCGGACAAGGCCGGGCAGCGCGTGCAGGCATTGTCGGGCGGGCAGAAGCAGCGCGTCGCGCTGGCGCGCGCCCTCGTGTGCGAGCCGCGCCTGCTGCTGCTCGACGAACCGCTTTCCGCGCTCGACGCCAACCTGCGGGAACAGATGCAGCTCGAACTGAAGCGGCTGCAGCGCGATCTCGGCACCACGTTCGTGATGGTGACGCACGACCAGACCGAGGCGCTGTCGATCTCGGACCGGATCGTGGTGATGAACCGCGGCCGCATCGAGCAGGCCGCCTCCCCAGCCACGCTCTACGACCGACCCGCCACCCGCTTCGTCGCCGGGTTCATCGGCGCGATGAACCTGCTGCCGGCGCGGATCGCCGGACAGGACGCCGCCACCACCACCGTCGCCGCCGGCGGGATGACCTTCGCGGTCACCTCCTCCCCGGACGTCGCCGCGCCGCCGGGACCGGAGATCGTCGTCGGCATCCGGCCGGAAGATGTGGTGCTGGCGCCGGCCGGCGATGCGGCGGCCGGGTCCGCACCCGGCGTCGTCGACAACACCTCGTTCCACGGCCGAAGCCTGCGCGTCCATCTGCACCTCGCCGACGGCACCGGCCTGATGGCCGACGTCACCCGCAGCACGTTGCCGCCGTCCGTCGGACAGGGCGACCGCGTGTCCGTCTCGGTACGCGCCGGCGCGGCCTGCGCGCTGCTGCCGGCCGCCAACTGATCATGGCCCGCTCGCCGCGCGTCGGGGGAAGCCGTGCGACGGACATCCGCCGCGCCGCCCCCCGCGCACACCCGGCCGGAGAGGTTCCGACCGGAGAGGTTCCGACATGAACGCAAACGCCCCGGATGCCGCCGGCCTCGGCCGCCGCCCCGAAGACGCCGTCACCGTCTATGCCCTCACGGCCGGTGCCGAGCCGCCGGCCGCGCCGCTCTCCGGAGACTGGCGGGGCGATGTGGTGGTGGTCGGCGGCGGCATCACCGGGCTTTCGACGGCCTATCATCTTGCCCGCGCGGGGGCGAAGGTCGCGGTCGTCGAGGCCAGCGGCTTCGGCTGGGGCGCCTCCGGCCGCAACGGCGGACAGGTCAATCCGGGGCTGAAGCACGAGCCGTCCGAGATCGAGAAGACGTTCGGGCCGGATCTCGGCGCCCGCATGATCGCGTTTTCGGGCTCCGCACCGGACAAGGTGTTCCAGATGATCGCCGAAGCCGGCATCGCCTGCGAGGCACAGCGCACCGGCACCATCCGGGCGGCCTTCAGCCCCGGTTCGGTGGCGTTCCTCGAACGGGCGACGGCCGATCTTCAGCGGCGCGGCGCGCCGGTCGAATTTCTCGACCGCGCGGCGATGGCCAAGATCACCGGCAGCGTCCGCTATGCCGCGGGCGCGCTCGACCGGCGCGGCGGCTCGCTCAACCCGCTCGCCTACAGCCGCGGGCTCGCTCATGCCGCCGCAGCGGCGGGAGCCGCGCTGTTCGCCCGGACGCGGGTCGCCGGCCTGACGCGCGATTCCGACGGATGGACACTGACTGCACACGGCGGGCGGCTGCGGGCGGGACGGGTGATCCTCGCCACCAACGGTTATACCGACGACCTGTTTCCGGAGCTGAAGCGGTCCGTCGTGCCGGTCTATGGCGGCATCATCGCTTCCGCGCCGCTGCCGCAGGCGGCGGCCGACCGCATCCTGCCGGGCCGGCACGTGCTCTACGAGCACGAGTCCATCACCGTCTATTACCGACTCGACGCCGCCGGCCGGCTGCTGATCGGCGGACGGAGCCGGCTGCGGCCGCTGCACGGACCCGACCGCTTCCCCGACCTCAAGCGCTACACCCGGCGGCTGTGGCCGTTCCTTGGCGACGTGGACTGGACCCACGGCTGGAACGGGCAGCTCGCCATCACCGCCGACCACTATCCGAACCTCACCAGCCCCGCCCCGGGCCTGATCGCCTGCATCGGCTACAACGGCCGCGGGGTCGCCATGGGGACCGCGATCGGCGGCGAACTCGCCGGCTGGGCCACCGGTACCGACACGAGCGCCCTCGACATGCCCGTCCGGCCCTTCAAGGCCTTTCCGTTCCACCGGTTCTGGCCGGTCGGCGCCGCCATCCGCATTGCCTACGGCCGCGCCCGCAACGCGCTCGGCATCTGATCTCCCGCTTCCTCGCGACGAAAGACACGCCATGACCCCCAACACGCAGAAATTCTATATCGACGGCGCCTTCGTCGATCCGGCCGAAGCCCGGCCGCTCGACGTGATCGATCCCTCGACCGAAAAGGCGTTCGCCACCATCTCGCTCGGGACCGGGGCCGACGTCGACCGGGCGGTCGCGGCGGCGCGGGCGGCGTTCGCCAGCTTCCAGTTCACCTCGAAGGCGGAACGCCTCGCCCTCCTGGAGCGGCTGCTCGCGGCCTATCAGCGCCGGTACGAGGACGTCGCCCAGGCTATCAGCCGCGAGATGGGTTCGCCAATCGCCCGCGCCCGCGATTCCCAGGCCTATGCCGGTCAGGGGCACCTCGAAGCCACCATCGAAGCCTTCCGGCGGTTCGAGTTCGACGAAGTGCGCGGCACCACCGTCGTCACCCACGAGCCGGTCGGCGTGGTCGGGCTGATCACGCCCTGGAACTGGCCGCTCAACCAGATCATGTGCAAGGTGGCGCCCGCCATCGCCGCCGGCTGCACGATGGTGCTCAAGCCGTCGGAGATCGCTCCGATTTCCGGCATCGTCTTCGCCGAGATCGTCCACGAGGCCGGCCTGCCGAAGGGCGTGTTCAACCTCGTCAACGGCACGGGACCGGAGGTCGGCGCGGCGCTCGCCTCGCACCCCGACATCGACATGGTGTCGTTCACCGGCTCGACGCGCGCGGGAACCGACGTCGCGCGCAACGCCGCGGCGACGGTGAAGCGCGTGGCGCAGGAACTCGGCGGCAAGTCGGCCAACATCGTGCTGCCGGATGCCGATCTCGAGGTGGCGGTGACGAAGGGCGTCAACGCCTGCTTCTCCAACACCGGCCAGTCCTGCGACGCGCCGACCCGGATGCTGGTGCCGGCCGACCGTCACGCCGAGGCGCTCGCCATTGCCCGCCGCACCGCCGAGGCGGTTCGCGTCGGGTCGCCGACCGACCCCGAGACCGAGATCGGCCCGCTCGTCAGCGACGTGCAGTTCGCCAAGGTGCAGGCGCTGATCCAGGCCGGCCTCGACGAGGGCGCGACCCTCGTCGTCGGCGGCACCGGCAAGCCGGAGGGGCTGGAGACCGGCTACTACGTCAAGCCGACCGTGTTCGGCGACGTGAAGCCGGGCATGCGCATCGAGCGTGAGGAGATCTTCGGGCCCGTGCTCGCCATCATCCCCTACGAGACCGTCGATCAGGCCGTTGCCATCGCCAACGACACGCCCTACGGCCTCGCCGCCTATGTTCAGGGTATCGACATGGAGGCGGCACGCGGCGTCGCCCGCCGGCTGCGCGCCGGCTCGATCTACCTGAACTATCCGGACTGGGACCTGTTCGCGCCGTTCGGCGGCTACAAGCAGTCCGGCAACGGGCGCGAATATGCCGATTTCGGCCTGCACGACTTCCTGGAGATCAAGGGGATGGTCGGCTACGGCGCGTAACGACCGCATCCACGCTCACGACAGTCGGCGGCCGGTTCACGGCGCCGGCTGTCGGCGAGACCGCTTGCCAGACTGCTTAGGAGCGGCGCATTTCCGCCAGCTCCGCCGCCCGCCACGCCTTCCACCGCCGAAGCAGCAGGCCACGCGGTTCGCCGATCGGCTCTGCCAGGATCTCGGCAGCCTCCATCCGGTCGGTGCGGAAATGGCGAAAGGCCTGTCGCCGCTCACACCAGGCGATGAGGACGCGCCTGGTGTCGGAATAGCCGAGTACGACGGGCCATACGATACGCTCGGTGCGCTCGCCGTTCCCGGCACGGTACAGGAGGCGCAGCTTCCGCGTTCTGCGGATGGCGTCGCGCAGGCCGGCGACCGCCACCACCTCCTCCGACGCATCGAGCGGCGGCTCGATCGCTGTGCTGGGGTCTGCGATGAACGGCCTCAGATGGCCGGGAACGACCGTCGCCACCTTGGCGAGAACGTCACGGGCAGCCGAGGACAGCGCCGGATCATCCCGCTCGACGACCCACTGCACCCCGAGGACAATGGCTTCCAGTTCTGCCGGCGTCAGCATCAGCGGCGGCATGTCGTAGTCGGCATCGAGCACATAACCGACACCAGCTTCGCCAACGATCGGCACCCGCTGCGCCATCAGGTCCGCGACGTCGCGGTAGACGGTGCGCATCGAGATCTCGAGTTCGGCGGCCAGGGCGGCTGCCGTCACCGGTTGCGGCGACCGGCGCAGGATCTGGATGATCTGGAAGAGGCGATCGGCGCGGCGCATCGGCCCCTCATTTGCTGCTGACGGAACGCTGTCAGCAGCGATGTGCGACAAACCCGTCGGACACAAGCCCGGTTCGTTCCCGACAGGACTCCATCGATGAAGTTCGCCTCCACCCGTCTGATCGCCGCCGACATGTCGGCCATGGTCGCCTTCTATGAGACCGTGACCGGCCAGGCCGCAGACTGGCTCGCCCCGCAATTCGCCGAGATCGTCACGCCCGGCGCGACTTTGGCCATCGGCAGCGCCGAGACGGTTGCGCTCTTCAGAGCAGGCAGCGCCGCGCCCGGTGCGAACCGAACGGCGATCCTGGAATTCATGGTCGCCGATGTCGATGCCGTGTTCGCCCGCCTGAAGGACAAGGTCGAGCTGGTGCACGAGCCCAAGCTGCTGCCGTGGGGCAACCGCGCATTCCAATGCCGTGACCCGGAGGGCACGATCGTCAGCGTGTTCGCGCCCGTGACCGAAGCGGCAAAGGCGCGTTTCGGATCGCGATAGGCGTCGCCGGCCTGGACGGCTCGACGGAAAGGCCCATTGGCGGGCACGAATTCCCCCGGCAATGGGTCTTTCCGCGGCGTCACGGCACCAATGCGGTACATCGCTCCGTGACACAAGGAAACGACGAACTGCATTGTCCCACACGCAGGATGCACTGGCATCTCAACGACTTGCCTCGTTTCAAGCTGATCTCCTGAGATTTGGCCTGTTTGCGGCGAGGAGGGCCATGAGCATGGGTCCGAGGGAGAAGGCGCCGGTTTCGGCCTTTGCGGTGAGGCTGCGGAGATATCCGCCGGGCGACGAGATGGTTTCGGCGCGCTGCAGGATGGCGGCGACGGTGATGGCGGCGCGGACCTCGCCCATGACGGCCTCGGCCTCCTCCCAGGCGCTGGGGCTGATTCCGAGCATGGGCCTGACCTTGGCGGCGGTGTCGAGGAAATCGCGCCAGTTTCGGACGCCGTCGGGGGCGTAGGCGGCGAGGTCCGGACAGGCCTGCATGACCATGCCGAGCGGGAAGGCGCCGTCGGATGCGGCGCGGGCGGGTTTCACGCCATCCGGCCGGGCCTCGGGCGGCGCTTCGGCCCCCCCTGCCCTATCGGCGGCACGGTCGGGCTCGTGCCCGTCCCCGTTTCCGGCCTCATCCCTCGTTTCCGGCATGGCGTCGGTGTTTGCCTCTACCGGTTCACCCCTCCCCTCCCCTGCCGGTTGGGGGTTATGCCCGGCCTCACCCCTGCTTTCTTGAAAGCGAGGTTCAGAATCAAGAGAACGGTTTGGGTTTGAATTCTGTTTGTGCCGCTCGCTCTGAGACTCATTGGCGCTGATATTCTGGAATTTGATGTGACTTTCCAGAATGTTGGACACAGCTTGTCCAAGCGCCGCGAACGCAGCCTCGATCTCGGCCAGTTCCCTGTCCGTGACCTTGCGGTGAAGCCGGCCGGCGATCTCGACATAACGCTCGCGCACGTCATCCCAGCTCGCGAACCTTTCGATCGTTGTCCCCTCCCCTGCCCTGCCGGGAACGGTGGCGAAACGGGCGGGCTCGACGCCCTCGGCCTCGCCGGTGGCGATCATCTTTAGGATATCGCGGCGCAGGAGGGTGACGCGCTCGCGCTGGCGCCTGAGGGCCAGTTCGTGGGCGCGGACCTCGGCGGCCCACTCGGCGAACTCCCCTGCCCTCACGACGAGGGGGGCGAGATCGAAGCCGAAGGCCTCGGCGATGGCACCGCCGGCGGCCTTGCGGGCGTAGCGTTTGCCGTTGGGGCTGTCGCGGCGGATGACGAGGCCGCAATCGACGAGCTGGGCCAGGTGGCGGCGCAGCGTCGCCGGCGCCATGCCGTTGGCGCGCAGGATGAGTTCGCGGTTGGAGGGGAACACGACGAGGGCGTCGCCGGCGAGTTCGGCCTCCGGGAAGAAGCTGAGCAGGGCGTTGAGGACGCTGAGGGCTCTGTCGGACACGCCGATGCGATGGCGAGCGACACGCACGGTGTCGAACACCTTCCACTTGTTGACCGCGAGGTCTGGGGCGCGTTCGCGGGCGGCCATCTGCGCTGCCACATGGGCGAGCGTCAGCGACCGCCGCCCGAACGGCGTCGTCGCAATATGCCTCTCCATCTCTTTCACCTATCGCCAGGCAAAAGAAATCAGCTCGCCAAAACGGCGCAGGACCCAATGGGCCTTGACTGCGA
>JAEZMP010000063.1 GCA_023442215.1 Pseudomonadota bacterium | reverse complement strand
GGCGAGGCCCTGAAATGGCGCTGTTCACCGAGGCCTTCGTCACCGCCCTCGTCCTCGGCGCCCTCACCGCCGGGGTTCCGCTGCTGCTCGCCGGCCTCGGCGAGCAGATGTCGCAGAAGGCCGGCGTCCTCAATATCGGCATCGAGGGCATGATGCTCGCCGGCGCCTATGCCGGCTTCCTGGTCGCGTTCGAAAGCGGATCGCTGTGGCTCGGCTTCCTGGCCGGGCCGCTGGCCGGCATGGCGGTGGCGGCGTTGATGGCGCTGTTCGCGGTGCGGCTCGGCATGAACCAGATCGTCGTCGGCATCGCGCTCACCCTCGGCGCCGAGGGGCTCACGGCGCTCCTGCATCACGCGCAGTTCAGCCAGAGCTATCCCCGCCTGCCCGCAGCCGATGCGCTCGCGATCCCCCTCCTCTCCGGTCTCCCCGTTCTCGGCCCTTCGGTCTTCACCCAGCCGCCGGTCGCCTATTTCGCGCTCGCCATGGTCGCGGTGCTGGCGTTCGTCTATCGCCGCACCCATTTCGGCCTCGCGCTTCAGGCGGCCGGCGACGCTCCGGCGGCGCTCGATGTCGCCGGTGTCGACGTGACCCGGACGCGCTGCATCGCGGTCCTGTGCACGGGTGCGCTGTCGGGCCTCGGCGGCGCCTTTCTCGCGGAGGTCGGCGCCGGCATCTTCGTGCCGTTCATCACCAACGGCGCCGGCTTCATCGGCATCGTGCTGGCGATGCTGGGGCGCGGCCGGCCGCTGTGGGTGCTGGCCGGCGCGCTCCTGTTCGGCGCCTGCCTGTCGCTGACGACGGCTCTCCAGGTCGCCGGTGTCGACGTGCCGACCGACATCGTGCAGATGCTGCCGTTCGCAGCCGTGATGATCGCGCTCATGCTGTTCGGCCGCCGGGCCGGCCTGCCCGCCGCGCTCGGGCTGCCCTATTTCAGGGGCGAACGTTGAAGGCCAGACCGGCGCAATCGCTCTGGCTTCAGCATCGGAAACCTGCCGCGGTCGTTCAGACCGCTTCGATCCGATCGGATTATGCTCTAGGTTCAACGCGAACCCGAAACAGCGGACACGCTTGGAGGATATCGCCGGTGCGCGTGGGTCGTCGCCAGTCCGGGCTGCCATGGACCGCCGTCGCCCTCGCGGCGGCGCTGTTCCTGAACGGCCTCTGGGTCGGCCTGGCGCTGGGTTTCGGCCCGCAACCGGCCGGTGGCGCGGATGCGGCGGCGATCCGGCTTGCCCAGGCCGAACCCGGCTACGGCGTGCTCTGCCTGCACGATGCCGGCGAAACCGGCGGCTCCCACGGGGCTGGCCACGATTTCCTCCCGGCCTGCTGCACGATCGGCTGTCCGATGTTCGCACCGGCGGCGATGCCGTCCGCGGACCAGCCGTCCGCCTTGCTCCGGCACGGCTTCGCCTTCGTCGCGCGGTGGTCGGTCTCGCCCACCCCCGGTGTGCCGCCCCGCCTGTTCGCGAAGCAGCCCCGCGCCCCACCCGCCGCGGCATGACAGGGCCGGCATCGCCGGCGACATTGCCTTTGCCTCGAACAGCATCAGGGCCGATCTTCCAGCGGCATGTCCGATCGCCCGAAGGCGCCGCCGTTCCAGCGGGAACGGCCGGTGCCGGGCGCGTCCGACCGCGCCGGGAAGCGGCCGAACCGGTTGTCACATCATGACTGCACAGCGCCTTTCCACCCTTCGCTCCCGCCTGCGCGCCGGCACCGTCGCCGCGCTCCTCGCCGCCCCGCTCGCGGCCGTGCTGGCGGTTCCCCTCGCCCTTCCCGCCGCCGCGCACGGCTTCAAGGCGGGCGATCTCGAACTCGCCCATCCCTGGGCGCGCGCCACGCCCCCCGGCGCCAAGGTCGGCGGCGGCTATGTCACCATCGAGAACGCCGGCGGCACCGCCGACCGCCTCGTCTCGGCAACGACCGAGATCGCCGGCCGCACCGAGATCCACGAGATGGCGGTGAAGGACGGCGTCATGACCATGCGGCCGATGAACGATGGGGTGGAGATCCCCGCCCACGGCAAGGTCGCGCTCAAGCCCGGCGGCTATCACCTGATGCTGATGGACCTGAAGCAGCCGCTGAAGGCCGGCGAATCCTTCTCCGGCACGCTGACGTTCGAGAAGGCCGGAACGGTCAAGGTGACGTTCTCCGTCGAGCCGATCGGGACGACCACGCCGGGCGAGATGGCGATGCCGGACGGCATGACCATGGACCACGGCGGCGACGGAATGCAGATGGATCACGGCAGCGGCCAGTAGGCCTCCGCCGACCTCTCCTCCGGACCGAAATCGTCGGAGGGAGACGGTTACTTACGAAAACGGCGGGAGCGATGGTTCGCTCCGGCCGGAAACAGGCATCACGGATGATCTGCGGCCGGCATCGCGGCCTGGGCACCGCGCGCGCGACGCCCCGGATCATGGGATGCGGGCCAGCGGCCCGCATCGAGCCCTCAGGCCTGCACGAAGACCTGGCGCTGGGTGCCAAGACCCTCGATGCCGAGTTCCACCACGTCGCCCGCCTTGAGGAACACCGGCGGCTTCATGCCGAGGCCGACGCCCGGCGGGGTGCCGGTGGAGATGATGTCGCCCGGACGCAGGCTCATGAAGCGCGACAGGTAAGACACCAGGAACTTCACGCCGTAGACCATGGTCTTGCTGGACCCGTCCTGGACGCGCTTGCCGTTGACGTCGAGCCACATCTTCAGGTTCTGCGGATCCGGCACTTCGTCGCGGGTGACGAGCCACGGGCCGGTCGGGCCGAAGGTGTCGGCGCTCTTGCCCTTGGTCCACTGGCCGTGGTGCTCGGTCTGGAAGGCGCGCTCGGACACGTCGTTGATCAGCACGTAGCCGGCGACGTGATCCATCGCCTCGTCTTCGCTGACATATTTGGCGGTCTTGCCGATGACGACGCCGAGTTCGACTTCCCAGTCGGTCTTCTGCGAGCCGCGCGGGATCTCGACATTGTCGTTCGGACCGCAGATCGCCGAGGTCGCCTTCATGAAGATGATCGGCTCGGGCGGCACGGTTGCGCCGGTCTCCGCGGCGTGGTCGGAATAGTTGAGGCCGATGCAGATGAACTTGCCGGTGCCGGCGACGGCGGCGCCGAGGCGCGGCGAGCCTTCGACGACCGGCAGCGTGGCCGGGTCGATGGCCGCGAGGCGCGCAAGCCCTTCCGGCAGGATCGCCTCGCCGGCGATGTCGGCGACGTGGGCCGACAGGTCACGGATGGTGCCGTCAGCGGCGAGCAAGCCCGGCTTTTCCTGCCCCAGGGGGCCGTAACGCAGCAGTTTCATGCGGTTGTCTTTCTCGTTGCGTGTCGGAGTGGGCCGCGCGGGCGGCGAGGAAGCTCAGTTCACCCAGCCGCCGTCGATGACATGGATCTGGCCGGTGGTGTAGGTCGCCGTCGCGAGATAGAGCGCGAGGTCGGCGATTTCCTCCGGGGAGCCGATGCGGCCGATCGGCTGGCGGGCGACGAAGGCCGCGCGGGCGGCTTCGTAGTCGCCCTGAGCGCGCAGGCGCTCCTGCAGCGAGGGGCTGTCGACGGTGCCGGGGCAGATCGCATTGACGCGGATGCCCTTCGACACGTAGTCCGCTGCCACCGCCTTGGTGAGGCCGATCACGGCCGCCTTGGTGACGCCGTAGACGAAGCGGTTCGGCACGCCCTTCACGCTGCTCGCCACCGACGACATGTTGATGATCGAACCGTCGCCGCGCTCCAGCATGCCCGGCAGCACCGCCTTTATGGTGCGGATCATGGCGCGGACGTTGATGTTCACCGCGAAATCGAAATCGGCGTCCGTCATCTCGAGGATGGTGCCGCCGTGGACGAAGCCGGCGCAGTTGAAGAGCACGTCGACCGCACCGATCTCGG
>JAEZMP010000010.1 GCA_023442215.1 Pseudomonadota bacterium | reverse complement strand
GGCGAGGCGGGCAGCGACGAGCCGCGCGGCGAAGCGCGACAGCACCGCGTCGTGGTTCTCCCAGTCGAGCCAGGAGGCGGCGTTGTCCTGGGCGTAGGCATTGTTGTTGCCGCCCTGCGAGCGGCCGCATTCGTCGCCCATCGACAGCATCGGCGTGCCGCGCGAGAACAGCAGCGTCGCGAGCAGCGCGCGCCTGTCGGCATGGCGCTCGGCCTCGATGCCGCGGTCGTCGGTCGGCCCCTCGACGCCGTAGTTCCAGGAATGGTTCTCGCCGGTGCCGTCGCGGTTGAACTCGCCGTTCGCCTCGTTGTGCTTCTCGGTGTACGAGACGAGGTCCGCGAGGGTGAAGCCGTCGTGAGCGGTGATGAAGTTGACGCTGGCCGAAACCGGGCGGCGCCGTTCGGCGAAGATGTCGGCCGAGCCGGCGAAGCGGGTGGCGAGTTCGCCGACCATGCGGCCGTCGCCGCGCCAGAACCGGCGCACGGCATCGCGGTAGCGGTCGTTCCATTCGCCCCAGCGCGCCGGGAAGGCGCCGAGATGGTAGCCGCCGGGACCCGGATCCCACGGCTCGGCGATCATGATCAGCGTGGAGAGCAGCGGGTCCTGCTCCACGGCCGCCAGGAACGGCGCGGACGGGTCGAAGCCGTCGTCGCGGCGGGCGAGCGTCACCGCGAGGTCGAAGCGGAAGCCGTCGATGCCGGTGCGCAGCACCCAGGTGCGCATTGCCTCCAGCGCCAGCTTCAGTCCTTCTGGGCGGTCGAGCGGCAGCGTGTTTCCGCAGCCGGTGTCGTTGACGTAGTAAAGCGGCTCGCCGGGCACGAGGCGGTAGTAGCCGGCATTGTCGAGGCCGCGCATCGAGACGGTCGGGCCCCAGTGATCGCCCTCGCCGGTGTGGTTGAACACCACGTCCAGGATGACGGCGATGCCCGCTTCATGCAGCGCCGCCACGGCGGCGCGGATTTCGGCGAAGCCGCCGGGCGCGAGGCGCGGGTCCGGCGCCAGATAGGTGATGGGGTTGTAGCCCCAGTAATTGGTGAGCCCGAGCGGCGGCAGGTGGCGTTCGTCGAGGATCGCCATCGAGGGCATCAGCTCGACCACGGTCACGCCGAGGGCCTTAAGGTGGTCGATGGCGGCGGGATGCGCGAGGCCGGCGAAGGTGCCGGCGATCTCGTCGGGAATGTCCGGGTGGTTGCGCGTGAAGCCGCGCACATGCATCTCGTAGATCACAGTCTTCGCCGGATCGGGCGCCAGGCCGCGCGGCGCCGGCTCGGGCGGCGCCTCCACGATCGCCTTCGGAACGAGGTGCGCCGTGTCGGCCGGCTCCGGGCGGTCGGCCGGTTCCGTGCCGGGCGGCACGTCGAACAGCCGGGGATCGAGCTGGAACGGCCGGTCCAGCCGCGTGGCATAGGGGTCGACGAGCAGCTTCGCCGGGTTGAAGCGATGGCCGTCCGTGGGCGCCCACGGCCCGTCGGCGCGAAGCCCGTAGCGGCGCCCGGCGCCGATGCCGGCGACGTGGGCGTGGAACACGTCCCCGGTGCGATGCAGCAGGGGAATGCGCTCGACTTCCGTCTGGCCCTCGTCGTCGAACAGGCAGAGCGTCATCGCCGTCGCGGTCGACGAATAGACGGCGATGTTGATGCCGTCGCGGTCGAGGGTCACGCCCAGCGGTGCGGGCCGTCCGGCCTGCACGACGCGGACCGGCTCGGGGCAGTCGTGCCTGCGCAACGCCATGCGTCAAAAGCCTCCGGGCGCGGTCACCAGCGCACGATAGAGATCGGCATAGCGCCTTGCGGGTCCACGCCAGGAGACGTCGGTCGAGAGTGCGTTCAGCTGCAATTGCCGCCAGGCCGCCTTGTCCTGCCACAGGTCGGCCGCGCGCAGCATGGCGGCCTCCAGCATGTCGCGGCTCACGGGCGAGAACTGGAAGCCGGTGCCGAGGCCCTTTGCGCGCGCCATCTCGTTGGCGTCGATCACGGTGTCGGCAAGGCCGCCGACGCGGGCGACGATCGGCAGCGCGCCGTAGCGGGTCGCGCTCAGCTGCGTCAGCCCGCAGGGCTCGAACCGCGAGGGCACCAGCAGCGCGTCCGCGCCGGCCTGTATCTGGTGGGCGAGGCCCTCGTCATAGCCGATCACGGTAGCGATGCGGCCGGGGTGGGCGCGGGCCGCGTCGCGGAAGCCAGCCTCCAGATCCCGGTCGCCGGCGCCGAGCACCACGAGCTGCGCGCCGAGCGAGGTCACCGCTCCCACGCAGCCGAGCAGCATGTCGAGGCCCTTCTGCCACGTCAGGCGGCTCACCACCGCGAACAGCAGGGCGTTCGGGTCGGCTTCCAGACCAAGGCGCGCCTGCAGCGCAATCTTGTTGTCGAGCCGGAGATCGAGGGTGGAGGCATCGAAGTTGCGCTTGATCATCGGGTCGCGCTCCGGCGACCACAGCACGTCGTCGATGCCGTTGACGATGCCGGAAACGACCCGCGCGCGGGTGCGCAACAGCCCGTCGAGCCCCATCCCGCCTTCGGGCGTGCGGATCTCGGCGGCATAGGTCGGCGAGACCGTGGTGATGCGGTCGGAGAGGCGCAGGCCTGCCTTGAGGAAGCCGACCATGCCGTAATATTCGACGCCCTCGACAGACATCGCGTGGGGCGGAAGCCCGAGCGCGCCGAACATCTCCGCCGGAAACTGCCCCTGGAAGGCGAGGTTGTGCACCGTCATCACGGTCGGCGGGCGGCGTCCGCCGCCATAATAGAGGTAGGCGGCGGTCAGGCCGGCTTGCCAGTCGTGGGCATGGACCACGTCGGGCACGAAGGCCGGCAGATGGCCACCGCCGACGAAGGCGCCCACGGCGGATAGCGCGGCGAAGCGCACCGCATTGTCCGGCCAGTCGCGGCCGTCATAGCCGACATAGGGATTGCCGCCGCGGGCATAGAGATGCGGGGCATCGATCACCAGCAGATCGAGGCCGGCGGCGTGGGCGCCGATCAGATCGGCACGGCCCCCGAACAGGTCGGGAAAGCTGTAGAGCGTCTCGCGCAGTTCGAGCGCGGCCATCACGGCCGGATAGCCCGGCACCAGCGTGACCATCCGGATGCCCTCCGGCGCGAGCGCGGCGGGCAGCGCGCCCGCCACATCGGCCAGTCCGCCGGTCTTGATCAGCGGAAACACCTCGGAAACGACCGAGAGGACGGACTGCGTGGGCACCGGAACCGGTTTCATTGGGCGAGACGATCGATCATGGGTTGCGTGATGAGACAGATGCCGTTGGCGGTTCTGCGGAAGCGCTTGGCGTCGAGTTCCGGATCCTCGCCGACGACGAGCCCTTCCGGGATCTGCACGCCCGCGTCCACCACCACGTTCTTGAGGCGGGCCGAGCGGCCGATGCCGACATAGGGCAGGATGACGCCGTTCTCGACATAGGAATACGAATTCAGCCGCACGCCGGTCGAGACCAGTGTCCGCCGGACCGAGGCGCCCGAGACGATGCAGCCGCCCGAGACCAGCGAGGAAATCGCCTGTCCGCGGCGTCCGTCCTCGTCATGGACGAACTTCGCCGGCGGCGTGATCTCGCCATAGGACCAGATCGGCCAGTCGCGGTCGAACAGGTCGAGTTCCGGCACGATGTCGGTCAGGTCGATATTCGCTTCCCAGTAGGCGTCGACCGTGCCGACGTCCCGCCAATAGGGCACGTCCTCGGAATCCGAGCGCACGCAGGAAGCCGAGAAGTGGTGGGCGACCGCCTTCCCGTGGCGCACGATGTGGGGAATGATGTCCTTGCCGAAATCGTGGCTGGAACTGGGGTTCGCCGCGTCCCGGCGCAGTTCGTCCATCAGGAACTTGGTGTCGAACACGTAGATGCCCATGCTCGCCAGCGAGCGGTCCGGCTTGCCGGGCATCGCCGGCGGGTCCGCCGGCTTCTCCACGAACGAGAGAATGCGGTTGGTCTCGTCGACGTGCATCACGCCGAACGCTGTCGCCTCGGCGCGCGCGACCTCGTGGCAGCCCACCGTCACGTCCGCCCCTTGGGCGACGTGCTGCTGCAGCATCTTCTCGTAGTCCATCTTGTAGATGTGATCGCCCGCGAGAATGATGATGTATTTCACATCGTGGGCTTCGATGATGTCGATGTTCTGATACACCGCATCGGCCGTGCCCAGATACCAGCTTTCCTCGGAAATGCGCTGGCTCGCCGGCAGGATGTCGAAGCTTTCGTTGCGCTCGGGCCGCAGGAAGTTCCACGCGCGCGTCAAATGGCGGATAAGGCTGTGGGCCTTGTACTGCGTGGCGACGCCGATGCGGCGCACGCCCGAGTTCAGCGCGTTCGACAGCGCGAAGTCGATGATGCGCGATTTTCCGGCGA
This sequence comes from Pseudomonadota bacterium, assembly GCA_023442215.1. Taxonomy (GTDB): domain Bacteria; phylum Pseudomonadota; class Alphaproteobacteria; order Rhizobiales; family Segnochrobactraceae; genus Pseudoxanthobacter. Next base: position 4,968 of record JAEZMP010000010.1, on the reverse strand, counting down.
AGTAGACCGCCGGCTTGGCGCGCCGGTCGGTCAGCTCCATCAGGCGGCTGCCCCGGCCGCCGGCGAGCACGTAGGCCATCGCCGAACGGGCGAGCGGACCGCTCATTCCCCCCTCTCGGATCATTTCGGGAGTCCCTCCTCAAGCAACGCGACGGCCCGGATCTCACGCCCGGTCCGGATTATGAAGCGCCCGACCGTTCCGGCAATCAAGTCCACCGACGGGATTGCAGGATACGCGGTCGGTTCCGCCCCGGTTCCGCATTATCCTGCAGAAACGCGGGGCGGGGATTTCTGTGCCTTAGGCCCCAGCCTCCAGTACGAAATAGACGGCGGCAAGGGGCGGGAGCGTCACGGACGCGGAGACCGGCAGGCCGTGCATCGGCGGGCCGTCGGCGACGACGGCGCCGAGATTGCCGATGCCGGAGCCGCCATAGAGGGGGGCGTCGGTGTTCAGCGCCTCGCGCCAGCGGCCGGCGGCCGGCATCCCGATGCGGTAGCCGGATCGCGGCACCGGCGTGAAGTTGAACACGGCCACCACGGGCGGGCCGCCTTCGCCGTCGAAGCGGGCCCACGCGAACACCGACTGCTCGCGGTCATCCACGACGATCCAGCGGAAGCCGTCCGGCTCGCAGTCGCGGGCGTGGAGCGCGGGCAGGTCGCGATAGAGCCGGTTGAGGTCGCCGACGAGGCGCTGCACGCCCTTGTGGGGCTCGTAGGCGGTCAGGTGCCAGTCGAGGCTCTGGTCGAAGTTCCATTCGGCGCGCTGGCCGAACTCCTGACCCATGAACAACAGTTTTTTGCCGGGATAGGCCCACATGAAGCCGTAGTAGGATCGCAGGTTGGCGAAGCGCTGCCAGTCGTCGCCGGACATCTTCGACAGCAGCGACGCCTTGCCGTGGACGACTTCGTCATGGCTCAGGGCCAGCACGAAGTTCTCCGTGTAGAGGTACATGAGCCCGAAGGTCATCTTGTCGTGATGCCAGCGGCGATGCACCGGATCGAGCTTCATGTAGTCCAGGGTGTCGTGCATCCACCCCATGTTCCACTTGAAGCCGAAGCCGAGGCCGCCCGTCGAGACCGGGCGCGACACGCCCCACCACGAGGTCGATTCCTCCGCGATGGTGACGGTGCCGGGATGGAGCGCGTAGCTCAGCTCGTTGAAGCGGCGGATGAACCGGCTCGCGTCCTTGTTGTCGTTCGAGCCGTCCGGGTTCGGCGCCCACTCGCCGTCGCGCCGAGAATAGTTGAGATAGAGCATCGAGGCGACGGCATCGACCCGGAGGCCGTCGATGTGGAAGCGGTCGAGCCAGTAAAGCGCGTTCGCCGTCAGCATGTTGGCGACTTCACGGCGGCCGAAGTCGTAGATCGCCGTGTTCCAGTCCGGGTGGAAGCCGCGGCGGGGATCGGCGTGCTCGTAGAGCGGCGAGCCGTCGAAATGGGCGAGGCCGTGAATGTCGGTCGGGAAGTGCGCCGGCACCCAGTCGAGGATGACGCCGAGCCCCGCGGCGTGGGCCCTGTCGACGAAACGGGCGAACCCCGCGGGATCGCCGAAGCGCCGGGTAGGCGCGAACAGCCCGATCGGCTGGTAGCCCCACGAGGCATCGAGCGGATGTTCCGACACCGGCAGCAGCTCGACGTGGGTGAACCCGAGTTCGACCGCGTAGGGGATCAATTCGTCGGCGAGCTCGTCATAGGTCAGGAACCGGTTGCCGTCGCCCCGCCGCCACGAGCCGAGATGGACCTCGTAGACCGACATCGGCTCCCGGTGGGCTGGCTTCGTGCCGCGCTCGGCGAGATAGTCCGCATCGGTCCAGGTGAAGTCGTCGGTCCGCGCCACCACCGAGGCCGTGGACGGGCGCATCTCGCTGCCGAAGCCGAACGGATCGGCCTTCAGGGGGAGGAGCACGCCGTCGCGGCTGTAGATCTCGTACTTGTAGACGGTGCCCTCGCCGACGCCGGGGGCGAAGATCTCCCACAGGCCGCTGTCGACGCGCTTGCGCATCTGGTGACGCCGGCCATCCCAGGCGTTGAAGTCGCCGACGACTGAAACGCGTGCGGCGTTGGGCGCCCAGACGGCGAAATGCACGCCTTCGACGCCCTCATGCGTGCGCAAATGTGCGCCCAGGCGATCATAAAGCGCGCGATGGGTGCCTTCCACGAGCAGATGATCGTCGATCGGACCGAGCACGGGGCCGAACGCATAGGGATCGTCGAACTCCCAGGTGCCGCCCGAATTGGTCGCCCGCAGCCGGTAGAAGTGCCGGTCGCCGCCCGCCGGTCCGACGCCGGGCGCAGTACCCTCGGGCAGATATCCCTCGAACACCCCGTCGCGATGGCGGCGGTCGAGGGAAACCAGCACCGTGCCATCCAGCCCGACGGCGTCCACGCTCTCGGCGCCCGGAACGAAGGCGCGGATCACGATGCCGCCGGCGCCGTTGTTTCCGGCTCCGGCCTTGCGTCGTCCCGCCGGCTTCCCGGCCCCGGGCAGGCCGCCCGGACCGGGGAGCTGGTGGGGCCCCAGCAGCGCGAATGGATCACCATGACGGGCATGAACGATCGCCTCCAGGGCATCGTCGTCCGCCTTCCAACCCGCTCCGGGACCCATTTTTACGCCTTATCCGGCCGGCTTCACCGGCACGTTCCAGATTTCCTCGGCATATTCCGCGATGGAACGGTCCGATGAAAACCAACCCATGTTGGCGACGTTCAGAATGCTCGAACGCCACCATGCGGCTTTGTCACGCCACATCGATCCCGCTTTACGCTGGGTAGCATAGTAGGAATCGAAGTCCGCGGTCACGAGGAAATAATCGTGGTGCCGCAGGGCGTTGATGAGGTTGTGGAAGCGGTTGTTCTCACCGGGCGAGAACACGCCGGACTCCACGGCATCCACCACTTCGCTGAGCTGCGGCGAAGCGGCGATGGCGCCGCGCCCGTCGATGCCCTCTCTGCGGCGGGCCTCGACCTCCTCGGCGGTGAGACCGAAGATGAAAATGTTCTCAGGGCCGACATGTTCCCTGATCTCGACATTTGCGCCATCCAGCGTACCGATGGTGAGCGCGCCGTTGAGGGCGAGTTTCATGTTGCCGGTGCCGGAGGCCTCCATGCCCGCGGTCGAGATCTGCTCGGACAGGTCGGCGGCGGGAATGATCGATTCCGCCAGGCTGACATTGTAGTTCGGCAGGAACACGACCTTCAGCTTGTTGCGCACGGTCGGGTCGCTGTTCACGACCTTGGCGACGTCGTTGATCAGCTTGATGATCAGCTTCGCCTGATGGTAGCTCGCCGCCGCCTTGCCGGCGAACACCTTCACGCGCGGCGTCCAGTCCCGCATCGGCTGGGCACGGATCGCGTCATAGAGCGCGATGGTCTCCAAGATGTTGAGGAGCTGGCGCTTGTATTCGTGGATGCGCTTGATCTGGATGTCGAACAACGCATCCGGATCGACCGCGACGCCGAGCTGCTCGCGGATGATCTTGCCGAGCGCGACCTTGTTGGCACGCTTGACGGCGGCGAACTTCTCCTGGAACGCGGCGTCGCCGGAGAACTGCGAGAGTTCCGTCAGAAGCTCGGGGTGGTCGAGCACCTTCGGTCCGATCGCCTCGACGAGCAGCTTCGTCAGCCCCGGATTCGCCTGATAGAGCCAGCGGCGGAACGTGACGCCGTTGGTCTTGTTGACGATCTTGCCCGGCCACAACGTGTGGAAGTCGCGGAACACCGTCTTCTTCATGAGGTCGGTGTGAAGCGCCGAGACGCCGTTGACGTGGTGCGAAGCCATGAAGGCGAGGTGGCCCATGCGCACGCGGCGGCCCGCCTGCTCGTCGATCACCGAGACCGACGACAGGAAGCTCCCGTCCGGGTTCACCCGGCGAGCGGCATCGAGGTGCAGCGCGTTGATGAGATAGATGATCTGGACGTGGCGCGGCAGCAGCCGCTCCATCAGCGGGATCGGCCAGCTCTCAAGCGCTTCCGGCAGCAGCGTGTGATTGGTGTAGGAGAACGTGCGCTGCACGATGTCCCACGCCTCTTCCCACGGCAGCTCGTGAGTATCCACCAGGATACGCATCAACTCGACGATGGCGATGCACGGATGGGTGTCGTTGAGCTGGATCGCCACCTTGTCCGGCAGCGTGCGGACGTCGCCATAGGCCTTCAGATGGCGGCGCAGCAGGTCGCGCAGCGAGGCGGCGGCGAAGAAATATTCCTGCCGCAGCCGCAGTTCCTGGCCTTCCGGCGTCTCGTCGCTCGGATAGAGGATCTTGGAGATCGACTCGGTCTTCATTCGCGCGGCGAACGCGCCGACGTGGTCGCCGCGGTTGAAAGCCTCAAGGATGAGGGGATCGGTCGCGCGCGCCGACCAGAGGCGCAGCGTGTTCACGTGCCGCCCGTGCCAGCCGACGATCGTGGTGTCGTAGGCGACCGCCTCGACGGTCTCGGCCGGATGCCAGACGTGCTTGACCAGCGCTTCGGACGTCGCGACCGCCTCGACGGAGCCGCCGAAGCCGATGTCGTAGACGACCTCCGGCCGCTCGAACTCCCACGGGTTGCCGAACGACAGCCAGTCTTCCGGATACTCCTGCTGCCAGCCGTTCTTCACCGCCTGGCGGAACAGGCCGTGGTCGTAGCGGATGCCGTAGCCGTAGGCCGGAATCGACAGCGTCGCCATGCTCTCCATGAAGCAGGCGGCGAGACGGCCGAGGCCACCGTTGCCGAGCGCGGCGTCCGGCTCGACCTTGCGCAGCCGGTCGAGGTCGACATCGAGGCCCTGCAGCGCTTCGCGCACCGTCTCGGTCAACTCGAGATTGTTCAGGTTGTCGAACAGCAGCCGGCCGATCAGGAATTCGAGGGATAGATAATAGACCCGCTTGGCGTTGTTCTCGTAGGTCGCGCGGGTGGAGGCGATCCAGCGATCTACGACGCGGTCACGCACGGCGAGAGCGGTGGCCACGAACCAGTCGCGGTCGCTCG
>JAEZMP010000005.1 GCA_023442215.1 Pseudomonadota bacterium | reverse complement strand
GCCGACGGCAGCGCGGAGGCGACCGCGCCCGATGCGCCGCCGGTGCTTGCTCCGCTGTCCTGGCCGCTGCCGCCGGTCGCGCTTACCGTCGAGCCGGCGAAGCGGCTGTTCGGCGCCGCGCCGGCGCCCGCCATGGGCAAGCGGGAGGCGGTCGGCTTCTATTCCAACGGCTGCCTCGCCGGCGGGCTGCCGATGGCGTCCAACGGGCCGGGCTGGCAGCGCGTGCGCCTCGACCGGAACAGGCACTGGGGAACGGCGGCGCTGATCCACTATCTGCGCCGGCTTGCGGGCGATTCGCGCCGGCTCGGCCGCAACGGCATCCTGATCGGCGACCTGTCGCAGCCCCGCGGCGGCCCGATGCTGACCGGGCACGCCAGCCACCAGACCGGCCTCGACGTCGATATCTGGTACGACGACATGCCGGCGGCCCGGCTGACGAAGGAGATGCGGGAAACCATTCCCGCGACGTCGCTGCTGAAGCCCGGCACCCGCGACCTCGACGAGACCAAGGCGACCGATTCCCTCGCGCGACTGCTGCGCCGCGCGGCGTCCGATCCGACCGTCGAGCGGGTGTTCGTCAACCCCGCGGTGAAGCGCTGGCTCTGCCGCTGGCCCTATGCCGGCGTGGGCGAGGAGCGGAAGTGGCTGCGCAAGATCCGGCCGTACTGGGGCCACGACGATCATTTCCACGTCCGCCTCGCCTGCCCGCCGGGCATGGCGTCGTGCCACGCGCAGGCACCCCCGCCGCCGGGCGACGGCTGCGGCGGCCAGCTCGACTGGTGGGCCACCGACGAGCCCTGGGACCCGGCGAAGCAGGAGCCGCCGAAGCCGCCACTGCTGCTCGCCGACATGCCCGCCGCGTGCCGGGCGCTGGTCGAGCCGTGACGGCGCGTCCGGCCTGCCGTGCCGTGGCGCCGATTCGGCCGGCCGGAAGGGCGTCGGCGTGTGCGGCCTCGTGCGCGGTTGCGGCGGATGGGCCACACTGTCGCCCAAATTCTGCTGCCTGCCTTTGGGGCGGCGAAGCGGAAAACACTCCTCTGCGAACCGCCCCGGCCGATCTCCGGCGTGAAACGCGCCGCCGCGGCCGGAGTGTCAACCTTTCGGTAAGGCTTCGGGAGTTTTATCCTGAATGAGCGCTGCCGTCCCGCGGCGGCCGATTCCATTACAGGCTCTCGATTTCGATCCCGACATCCAGCGGCAGGAGACGATGCAGGTACGCAGGCTGATCACCACGGCTCTCGTCGGCGCCCTTGTCGGCCCCTTCATGATCGGTGCGCCGCTCACGTCGGTGGCAATGGCCCAGACCGCGCCGGCGAAGGAGCCGACGCTCCTGAAGCAGAACAACGACTGGTATGCCTTCAGCCACGGCACGGGCAACGCCAAGGTCTGCTTCGCCATGACGGTTCCCAAGACGAGCACGCCGGCGGGCCTGAATCACGGCGACGTGCGCTTCTTCGTGACGAGCCGCCCGGCGGCCAACGTGCGGATGGAGCCGTCGATCCGCGTGGGCTACAATTTCCAGGAGAACTCCAAGGCCACGGTCGACATCGACGGCCAGAAGTTCACCCTGTTCACCAAGGGTGACGGCGCGTGGGTCGAGAATGCCTCCGCCGAGCCGCAGCTCATCGCTGCCATGAAGAAGGGCAAGTCGATGAAGGTCGCGGCCACGTCGGGCCGCGGCAACGCCACCGGCTACACCTTCTCGCTGAGCGGCATTACCGCCACGCTCAACGACATCCAGAAGGCGTGTCCCTGATCGGGGACCGCGGTCGGGCCCCGCGCGGGGCCTGATCGCCGCCGCATTGCAGCCGGCGCAGCCCCGTCCGGCGAACAGCGGGCTCGATTCCCGGCGCGCGGCAGGTTAGAATATCGCTGAATTGCCCTTGAGAGGGGTGCGCCCGGCCGGCGCGCCCCTTTGCCGTTTGAGACATGGCTCTCGCCGAGGCCGCGCCCACGGGGCGCGCGTGGTGTCGAGCCTGACCGATGCGGGCCTCTGCAGGGGCGCCACCCAATCGAGGATGACCACCCATGGCGATCGCTCTCGACATCGCGCGCCTGAACCCGAACGCCCCGCCGGTCGCCGCCACCGGGGCCGCCGCCACCGCCATGGCGGACGAGGACCCGCGCCTGCCGCTGATCGGGCTGACGCGCGAGCAGCTCGGCGCCGCGCTGCTGGAAGCCGGCATTCCGCCGCGCCAGGTCAACATGCGCGAGAACCAGATCTGGCAGTGGCTCTATCATCGCGGCGTCACCTCGTTCGACGCGATGACCAACATCGCCAAGGACCTGCGCGCCCAGCTCGCCGAGCGCTTCACCCTGGCGCGGCCCGAGATCGTGGCCGAGCAGGTGTCGAGCGACGGCACCCGCAAGTGGCTGATGCGGTTTCCGCCGCGCGGCGCCGGCAAGCCGGTCGAGGTCGAGACCGTCTACATCCCCGAGGAAGGCCGCGGCACGCTGTGCGTCTCCAGCCAGGTCGGCTGCACGCTCACCTGCTCGTTCTGCCACACCGGCACGCAGACGCTGGTCCGCAACCTGACCGCCGAGGAGATCGTCGCCCAGATCCTCGTCGCCCGCGACCGGCTCGGCGATCATCCGGGCGGCGCGGCGCCGGAAGGCGCGGCGATCCCCACCGAGGGCCGCGCGGTGTCCAACATCGTGATGATGGGCATGGGCGAGCCGCTCTACAATTTCGACAATGTCAGGGCCGCCCTGACCGTGGTGGCCGACGGCGAAGGCGTCGCGGTCTCGCGCCGCCGCATCACCCTGTCGACTTCCGGCGTGGTGCCGATGATCGAGCGCGCCGGCGCCGAGATCGGCGTGATGCTGGCGATCTCGCTCCATGCCGTGCGCGACGATCTGCGCGACGAACTGGTGCCGCTCAATCGCAAATACCCCATCGCCGAGCTGCTGGACGCCTGCCGCAACTATCCGGGCGTCTCCAACGCCCGGCGCATCACCTTCGAATATGTGATGCTGAAGGGCGTGAACGACAGCCCGGCCGATGCCAAGGCGCTGGTGAAGCTGCTGCGCGGCATTCCGGCCAAGATCAACCTCATTCCGTTCAATCCCTGGCCGGGCTCGCCCTACGAGTGTTCGGACTGGGAGACGATCGAGACCTTCGCCGACATCGTCAACCGCGCCGGCTATGCCTCGCCGATCCGCACGCCCCGCGGCCGCGACATCCTGGCGGCCTGCGGCCAGCTCAAGTCCGAAACCCAGCGGATGCGCGCGCGCGAGCGGATGGCGCTCGGCGCCATGGTGGCGGGCACCGGCGAGTGAACGACCTGCTTCAGCCGTTCTGGCACGTCACCCAGATCGTCGCCGGCTATATCCTGGCGGTGGTGGCGGCGGCGCTCGTGCTCGTCGGCGGCTTTCATGCCATGCCGGTGGTCACCTACGGCCTGTCGCCCGAGGCGGGCACGGTTGCGGCGGCGGTGATCCTGTCCACCTTCATCGGCGGCTTCGCGTTCGTGCCGGCGCTGGTCGCGATCGCCATCGGCGAGGCCGCGCGTTGGCGCGGCCCGATCTACTGGGTGGTGGCGGGCGGCGCGATCGCGTTCATCGCGCGCGCCCTCGGCTACGCCCCGCGCTTCCCGGAACCGCCCACCAT
>JAEZMP010000544.1 GCA_023442215.1 Pseudomonadota bacterium | reverse complement strand
GACAACGACGACGCCAAGCAGCTGTCGCAGATCCAGACGCTCGTGCAGCAGGGCGTCAGCGCGGTGGCGCTGAACTGCGTGTCTTCCGGTCCCTGCGTCGCGTCGGTCTCCGAGCTGAACCAGGCCAAGATCCCGGTGTTCACCATCAACCTCCTGCCGGATCCCGAAGGCCTCAAGGCCGAGGGCCTGAAGGTCGAGCAGGCCGTGCAGACCGATCAGAAGGCCGGCGGCGTCTATATCGGCAAGCAGCTCCTCAAGGACATCGGCGCGGACGGCAAGGCGGTGATCGGTATCGTCGGCGAGCCGACCTCGGTGTCTGCCAATGCCCGTGACGACGGCTTCAAGGAGGCGCTCGCTTCCAACCCGAACGTCAAGTTCGTGGCGCTGGTGAACGGCAAGGTGGAAGAGACCACCTCGCTCAAGGTCACGACCGAGATGCTTCAGGGCAATCCCGACATCACCGTCGTCTATTCGGACACCGAGCCGGCAGCCCTCGGCGCCATCGCCGCCATACAGCAGATCGGCCGTGACGACGTGAAGCTCTATGCCTTCGTGGACAAGCTCGGCGTCAAGCACATCGAGGAGAACTCGATCCTGAAGGCCGGTGCCATCCAGGAGCCGGCCAAGCTCGCGCAGATCCAGGTCGAGAACATCAAGAAGTTCCTCGACGGCGAGAAGCTCGAGCCGGTGATCGACAGCCCGCCGCTGCTCGTCAACAAGGACAACGCGGCCGAGGTCGTCGACAAGGCGTACTGACGTGTAGGAGGGGCGCGCCGGGTTTCCCGGCGTGCCTTTCATCGATCGGTTGTTCTGCGAGGGGCGGGATATGTCGAGCTACAAGGCGACGGGCATCACCAAGTCCTTTGCCGGCGTCGGTGTGCTGCACGGCATCGACCTGACCGTGAAGCCGGGGACGATCCACGGGCTGTTCGGCCACAACGGCGCCGGGAAGTCGACATTGCTGAAGATCCTGGCCGGCGCGCAGCCCCAGGACGCGGGCACGCTGAGCGTCGACGGCGAGACCGTCAGCCTTGCCTCGCCGCGCGAGGCGCTCGCCAAGGGCATCGGCTGCGTCTACCAGGAGCTGCGCCTGATCCCCAACCTCACGGTCGCGGAGAATCTGTTCCTCGGCCGGGAAATCACGGCCCGCGGCTTGAAGCGCACGGCCGAGATGAACGAATACAGCCGCAGCCTGCTCGCTGGATACGGGCTCCATCTCGATGTCACGCGGACGGTCCGCGGACTGTCCCATCCCGAGAAGCAGCTCATCGAGGTGATCGCCAATCTCGAGGGCAAGGTCCGGTATCTCTTTCTCGACGAGCCCACCACCGCGCTCGACGGCAACCAGTCCGCCGACCTGCTCGCCCATGTCCGGCGCATCGCGCTCGAACGGCAGATCGGCATGGTTCTCGTCTCCCACAAGCTCGACGAGGTGCTGACCGTGTGCGACGAGGCCACCGTGCTCTCGGGCGGGCGCGTGGTCTATCATGCGGTGGGCGGCGAAGTCGGCAAGGAGGCCATCGTCGATGCCATCGTCGGCGACGCCCACGGCAAGCACGTCGCCAGCCGGCGGAAGGCGGGGGAAGCCGGGGACGTCTGTCTTCGCGTCGACGGCCTCGCGGGCAGCCGGCTCAAGGGTGCCGATCTGGAGGCCCGGTCCGGCGAAGTGCTCGGCCTCTACGGCCTCGTGGGTTCCGGCCGGACGCGGTTCCTGCGCACGCTCTACGGCATGGAGCCTGTGACGGCCGGCACGGTCGACATCCGGGGGCGGCGCTATACGCCCTCGACGCCGGCGAAGGCCATCGAGAACGGCATCGCCTTCCTGACCGAAGAGCGCAAGATCGACGGCTTCGTGCCGCTGATGTCGTCGCTCCAGAACGTCGTGCTCTCGACCTTGAAGCGCTATCGCCGCAACGGCCTGGTCGATCTCGGCGCGGCGCGGGCCGCGGCGCGTGCCACGCTCGGCTCGATCGGCACCCGCGGGCGGCTCGAGGCGCCGACCAAGTCGCTTTCCGGCGGCAACCAGCAGAAGGTCCTGCTCGGCCGCATCATCGAACAGAACGCCGATCTGATCCTGCTCGACGAGCCGACCAAGGGCGTCGATATCGGCGCCAAGTCCGACATCTACGACATCATCCGCCGCCTCGCCGACGAGGGCCGGTGCATCGTCGTCGTGTCTTCCGAGGAGGAGGAACTGATCGAGATCTGCGACCGGATCGCGATCTTCCAGAACGGCTATTGCAGCCGCGCGCCGAGGCCGGTGGCGGAATGGACGCTCGGAAAGCTCCGCGAGGCGGCATGGGCGCCAGCGGCATGATGGGCGCCGAGCGCATGATGGGCGCCATCGGCATGATGGGCGCGGGAGAGACGATGAGGGCGGGCGCGGTGACCTGCCTTTCGGCATCCGTCTACGCGGCGGATCCGTTGCATCTCGCGGACGAGATCGACGCGGTGCTCCCTCATATCGAGTCCCTGCACCTCGACGTCATGGACGGCGTCTTCGCCCCCCAGTACGGCCTCAGCGCCAGGGTGATCGGTGACCTCGCCGGGCGAATTGCGAAGCCGCTCGACGTCCACCTGATGGTGGCGCGGCCGAGGGAGGCGGTGATCCGCTTTGCCGAACTCGGGGTGCGGTCGATCGCCATCCATGTCGAGTCGGAAGGGGATTTCGCCGATCTCGCGGGCATCGCCAGGGCCAACGGGACGCGTGCGTTCGCCGCGCTGCGGCACACCACGACGGTGGACAAGCTCCAGCGCCTCGCCGGCCAGGCCGACGGCTGCCTGTTGCTCACCGCGCCCGCCGGCGGCGGCGCATTCGACGAACGGGCGTTCGAGCGTCTGTCGCAGCGTCCAGCCGGACTCTGCACCATCGTCGACGGCAAGATCGGACCGGAGCATTTCGGCCGGCTCGGCGCCCTCGGCGTCGACCTCGCCGTGGTCGGCGCGGCCCTCTTCGACGGCGCCGGCGCGGGGGAGCGGGCGAGGCTGTTCGCGGCCGGGCTCTCGGGAGCGTCCGGAGCGGCTGATCCGCACTGAATCGACGGAAGCTAGTCCTCGGGCCGGATGATGCGGGCACCGCGCTCATAGGTGAGATAGCGCCACAGCCAGTGGATCGAGACCGTGAGCCGGTGCTGGAAGCCGACGAGCAGGTAGACGTGAATCAGCGCCCAGGCGCTCCACGCCAGGAAGCCCTTCAGCACGAAGCGGCCCTGTTCGAACACGGCGGCGTGCCGGCCGATGATCGCCGTGTTGCCCCGGCTTCTGTAGACGAACGGGGTGAGAGGCCGTCCTGTCATGATCAGGCGGGCGAGACCGCGGCCGAGATGGCCGCCCTGCTGCTTGGCGACCTGCGCCAGACCGGGGAGCAGCTTGCCATCTGCATTCGTGAAGGCCGCGATGTCGCCGATCGCGAAGATGTCCGGTGCGCCGGGAACCCGCAGCGTCTGGTCGACCGGCACGCGGCCGGCGCGGTCGGTCGCGACGCCGAGCGCCGCGCCGAGCGGCGATGCCGCCACGCCCGCGGCCCAGATGACCAGCCCCGCCTGAAGACGTTCGCCGCCGAAGCGTAACTCGCCCGGCCCGATATGCTCCACCGTCGTGCCGGTCCGGACCGAGACGCCGAGCGCCTCAAGGCTGCGGAGGGCGTAGCGGGAAAGATCTTCCGAGAAGCCCGGGAGCACGCGCGGACCGGCTTCGACGAGCAGGACCCGGGCATCCGCGGTGCGGATGTTGCGGAAGTCCTTCACGAGCGTATGCCGCCGGAGTTCGCCGATCGAGCCGGCGAGTTCGACACCGGTCGGTCCGCCGCCGATCACCGCGATGGTCATCAGCCGGCGCTGTTCTTCGGGATCGGTGGCTTTCTCGGCCTTCTCGAACGTCATGAGCAGGCGCGAGCGGATGGCCTGCGCATCGTGGAGCGTCTTGAGCCCCGGAGCAAATTCCGCCCACTCGTCATGACCGAAATAGCCGGTCCGGGCGCCGGTGGCGACGACGAGATGCGAAAAGGGGATGCGGGTACCGTCGTCGAGTTCCACCATGCGCGCCTGCCGGTCGACCCCCACGACGGTGCCCAGCACAACGTCGACGGAGCGGTAGCGCCACAGGATGCGCCGTGCGGGCTCGGCGATCTCGGAGGCGGACAGCGCGGCCGTGGCGACCTGATAGAGCAGCGGCTGGAACAGGTGATGGTTGTGCCGGTCGATCAGGGTGACGCCGATCTTCGCCCGGCCGAGTGCCTTGGCGACTTCGAGCCCTCCAAAGCCGGCGCCGATCACCACAACGCCGGGCGGCTTGACCGCCACGGGTGTGGCGAGATCCGGCACCGCCGCCTCCATGGTCACGGCCTGCGATTCCTCCGCCGTCATGGTGCGTCCGGTGCGGCGGGCAGAGCGTCCTCGGCGGGCAGGCTGCCCCTGTAATTGAAAAGGCCGCTGCAGCAGCACCGCTCTTCGGCCCCAGCGGTGGATGCGGCGTTGCGGCGGAGACGGGAAGGAACCGGGGCGGCATTCGAGAGACGCAGCCGGACGCCACCCTCCAGCGAGGCGGAACAGGAACCGCGGTGCGGCCGGGGCCGCTCGGAGACGATCGGGGAAAGAAGGGTTGTCATGACGGGTCCCGCTCCTGTCGAGAGCATCGTCTGTTCGGCGCATGCCGGTCAGGACGACGAGGATTCGATCAAGCTCATCGAATGCGAAGCCCGTTCGAGCGGGACGTCACCGAGTCCGGCCCGGGGCATGCAGGTTCGTGAGCGTGGCCGTCGACCAACACGACGCATCGAAAGATGTTCCCGCCGCCGCCGCGGCGTCCGCTGCCGGCCGCGGTCAGTCGTGCCAAGACGCGCGTTCGGTGTCGGTGCGGTCGATCAGCCTCGGTTCCGGCTTGCCCGAGGTTGAAAAGCCCTGCGCTGCGGCGCGCTCAAGTTCGTTGAGGCCGAGGGAAAGGCAGGCGCCCCAGACGACGTGCGCGGCAAGCATCAGCGAATTGCGTCGGGCCGGATGTGCGGTCGCGGGTTTCAGAACACGTGACGCCGGCAGCCAGCCGAGATAACTCGCGGCCCAGACGCCGATGCCGAAGCAGGATCCGGCACCGATATCGCGGCGCCGGCAGAGGAAGCCGAAAAGCGCACCGGCCACGGCACCGTAGACGAAGTGATAGAGCAGGGTGGCTCTCGGTGATCCGAGCCCGGCGCGCGGCAGGTCTTCCGAGATTTCGCGCGGCGGGAGCGGATAGCGCTCTCCCGCGGGCAATCGCCGGTGCAGGTGTTCCATTGTCGCGGTCATCGGCAGCGTCGCGGAAAAACCCGCCAGGGCGCCCAGTACCATCTTGTCGAGAAGCCGGTTCATCCGCCTCGTCCTCATCCGCTGGTGCCTGACGACCCGCCGGCTGCGAACTCGCCGCGACCGTGAAGCCGTCACGAGGAGGCCATACCGGGTGCCGCGACCGCCGACAGGCTGCCCGGCGTCATGAGGCTAACCCCGCGCTGCCGGAGTTGTTCCCCGAGAGGTCTTGGCGGGAGATCGGACGCGAAAAGTCCGGGATCGCGTCAGCGCGGAGCGGAAACGGCCAACGGCGCCGGGGCGGGCAGGAACCGGTCCCGCAGCGCGAGGCGCGCGATGGCTTCGACGAAATAGTAGTCGCCGAACATCACCGCTGCGTCCGGGCCGATATTGTGGGGCTTCGAATAGCAGCCGTGCATCAGCAGGCCGCGGTGCGCGTCGTGGCGCGCGAGATGGTTGCGCGCGAGACCGGCGAGCAGGTCGACGCCGCGCGCCGTCCACCGCTCGCGTTCCACTGCGTCGGGATGGAGCGCGCCGATGTCGAGGAGGGCGGCCGCCATGATGGCGGCGGCGGAGGAATCGAGCGTCGGCTCGGCGCTCGGATCGGTGAAGTCCCAGGGCGGGCAGTCGCAGCCGCCGAGTTCCGCGAGCCATCCCTCCGCGATCCGGGCGGCGACGTCGAGCCAGCGCGTGTTTCCGCTCGCCCGCGCCGTGGACGCGAACCCGAGCACCGCCCAGCCGGCGCCGCGCGACCAGGACGACTCGTCCGAATAGCCCTGGAAGGTGTAGCCCCGCCTCCGGGCGCCGGTGACGGTGTCGTACTCGACCGCGTGATAGAGGGTGCCGTCGGGCCGGATGAACGCGCGCTCGGTCATCGCGGCGTGGGCCTCGCCCGCCAGACGGAAGCTGGCATCGCCGGTCATCTCCGCCGCCCAGTAGAGCAAGGGAATGTTCGCCATCGTGTCGATCGCCGAACTCGCCCGGCCGCGCGGGTCGTCGAGCGGACCCCACGACGAGATGTAGGCGCCGGAGGCGGTCGCGACGAGGCGCAGGCGAAGCTGCACCGCCGCCTCGAGCCCGATGCGGCCGATCTCCTCGTCGCCGGTGATGCGGAACAGCGGGACGGCAGAACTCCAGAAGATGAAGCCGATATCGTGGGTGTTGGGATCGCCCGCGCGCTGGGCCACGAGGCGCATCCGCTCGCGGGCGATCGCGAGAAAGCGTGCGTCGCCGCTGTGCAGATAAGCCGCCGCCAGGAGCCCCACCCAAAAGCCGCAGAACCAGTTGCCGTGGCTCCACGCCTCGCCGTCATACCCGGCCGAGCGCGAGGCCAGCATGGTGTCCCACGACCCGTCCGGGCGCGTCACATAGGGAAAGCTGACGCCGATGCGTGCCTCGTCCTCCAGGAGCTTGCGGCACAGGAGATCGAGAACCTCGGTGGTGAATGTCTGGTCGGCCGTGGACGGCATGGCGTTTCCAACCCGGTTTCTGGTGTGATGGCTTGCGGCGGCGATGGGTCGGCGAGGGCCGCTCACCTAATATCGCCCCATGCCGGCGAGGGGCTCTCTCGATGACGGAGATCAGGCGGGGAGATTTTCCGGCTGGCCGAGCCGCTCCGACCCGCGCTCGCCCCCGACGACGCCGCTCCGGAACAGGGTCTCGATCTCGTCGCCGCCATAGCCGAGTTCCGCCAGCACCTCGGCGGTCTGGGCACCGAGCTTCTGCGGCGGCAGGCGCACAGCGGGGGCCTCGCCGTCGTAGCGCACGGGATGCGAGACCAGCGTCACCGGCGTGTCCGTCGCGCCGTCCACCGTAACGAAGCTCTTGTTGTGGACGATCTGCGGATCGCTCGCGAGCTTCGAATAATCGTTCACCGCCGAATGCCAGATACCGCGGGCGGTGAAGATCGCGCTCCATTCGGCCGTCGTCTTCGCCGTGAGTGCACGGGCGATGTTCGCCACCGCCTCGTCGCGGCGCTCGTAGCACTCAGCGTTCGGGATGCGCTGTTCGTCCGGCAGGTCGAGCGCATCGGACAGCGCATCGAGGGTGCCGAGCGAGATGGCGATGAAGCCGTCCCGGGTGGAATAGATCCCGTAGGGCGCGCTGAAATACCAGCCCGCGAGCCGGCCGGGCTGGGCGACATCGTCGTTCCTCGGGCCGTTCAGGTAGCAGACGAGCGATTCCATCTGCAGGTCGAGCGCGGCGGACAACAGGCTGACATCCACCCGGCCGCCCTTGCCCGTGCGCTCCCGCCGCAGCAGCGCGGCGAGGATGCCGGCGGCGAACAGGCTGGCGCCGTGGTGATCGACCGCCGAGACGCCGACGGCGAGCGGACCGTCCTCGCGGGTGCCCGTGATCGCCGCGAGGCCCGACATCGCCTGGATGATCAGGTCCTGGCCGGGGCGGTCGACATAGGG
>JAEZMP010000529.1 GCA_023442215.1 Pseudomonadota bacterium | reverse complement strand
TTGGAGAGCATGCGCTTCTGGTAGACGTTCTGTACCCGCTTGAAGCGCGCGGAATGCAGCACCTCGCCCCAGAAGGCGAGCCAGACGCTGGACGTGCGGCGCTCGAATTCCTCGGGCGCCAGCGTGGCGTCAATCACGGCCTGGATGCGCTCGCGGGGGCTGCGGGCGGCGGCCAGCCGGTCCGCTGCGATCCGGCCGAGCCGGCTCGCCATATGGCGCAGGGTCGCTTCCAGCAGTCCGTCCTTGTCGCCGAAATAATGGGCGACGAGCCCTGGGGAAACGCCGGCACGCCGTGCGATGTCGCCGAGGGTGCAGGCGGAAAAGCCGACATCGGCGAGGGATTCGATGGTGGCGTCGATCAGCTGCCGCCGCCGCCCGTCCTCGGCTTCCGTCCGTCCCTCGCTGCGTCCTGCCGCCGTTTCGCGCATCGTCGCGCCGTCCCCCGAATACCGTTGCGGATCCCGTCGCAAGATCCAGTTGCATCGTCGCGTTGCGTGACCGTCCGATACGGCGGTCCGCTCCGTCTTCGCCGCCGGCGATTGGCCGCTCGCGACTCTGATTGAACGGGCAATCAAAGTCCAGTCGCCGGACGCCGCGCGTGCGGCCGGCATGAGCCGCCGTTCCGGGCCGGGCGCCCATTGTGCCGCGATCAAATCCCGAGGGAAATCGCAATTTTTAGACATTGAACGACTAAACAATGTGCGTGACAGCGCCGCCGGTTTGCCTTTGAATGAGTGTTCAACGGGATGGGCGAGATGTGCCATCCCGCAACAAAAGGACGGCGCAAAGCCGTCCGGGGAACAGCGGTGGTCTTCCGCCAATCGCCCTTCAGGGCGGCGCTGCCGGGCCGGAAAGGCCGGGACGCGGGCGGGTTGTAATCGTGCTGAAGCGAAGGGCTGCGAAGGTGGCCCGGGTCGTGCCGTGAGGGTCCCGCCGGACTGCACCGGCCCTCCTCCCGGCAAGTGCCCTCGGGTGCTTGCGCGCCCTTGGGTCCGGCCTGCCGCTTCTGCTTGGCTTGATTCGGGATCGGCGGCCGCCCGAGGCCGCTCTCAGGAGGGGAAGTCTGCGATGAAGATGTTCGGACATTTCGAGGCGCGGCTTGCGAGGGCCGTCGGATCGGTGCTGGCGGTGGCCACGATCGCCACGGCGGGCCTGTCCGGCCCCGCGATGGCGGCCGATCCGGCCACCTGCAAGACGGTGACCTTCGCCGATGTGGGCTGGACGGACATTGCCGCCACCACCGGTCTCGCCTCGACGATCCTGAAGGGCCTCGGCTACGAGCCGGAGGTGCAGGTTCTGTCGCTGCCGGTCACGTACGCCTCCATGAAGAACAAGGACGTCGACGTCTTCCTCGGCAACTGGATGCCGTCCCAGGACGCCGACCGCAAACCCTTCGTCGATGACGGGTCCGTCGAAGTCGTGGAGGCCAACCTCGAAGGGGCGAAATATACCCTCGCGGTGCCGAACTACACTTATGAAGCCGGCCTGAAGTCGTTCCAGGACATCGCCAAGTTCAAGGATCAGCTCAAGGGCAAGATCTACGGCATCGAGCCGGGCAACGACGGCAACCGCCTCGTGCAGGAAATGATCGACAAGGACGAGTTCGGCCTAAAGGGCTTCGAACTCGTGGAGTCGAGCGAGCAGGGCATGCTGGCCCAGGTCGATCGCGCCGTGCGCCGCAAGGAGCCGGTGGTGTTCCTCGGCTGGGCGCCGCATCCGATGAACGAAGCCTACGCCATGCAGTACCTGTCCGGCGGAGACGACGTGTTCGGGCCCAACTTCGGCGGCGCGACGGTCTTCACCAACGTGCGCAAGGGCTACCTGCAGGAGTGCCCCAACGTGGGCACGCTCATCAAGAACCTGAAGTTCACCCTGCCGATCGAGAACCAGGTGATGGGCCTCATCCTCAACGACAGCAAGGCGCCCGAGGAGGCGGCTGCCGATTGGCTGAAGAAGAATCCCGGCCAGCTCGATGCCTGGCTCGCGGGCGTGACGACGCTGGACGGCCAGCCGGGTCTGCCGGCCGTCAAGGCCAGCCTCGGCCTCTGATCTGACAGGTCCTGCCTTTCTGACAGGTCCTGCCTTGGCCGCGGGCGGCTTCGGTCGTCCCGCGGCCCGCACGCCCGCCTCGTGAGGAGAGCCCGCAAATGTATGCCTGGCTGACGGAGCACAAGATTCCGCTCGGTTCCTGGGTCAAGGTGTTCGTCGACCTGCTCAACGACCATGCCCAGGGCTTCTTCGACTTCGTCTCCCTGGTGCTTGGCGCGCTGATCGACGGCCTGACGGATCTTCTCCTCGTCGTCCCACCGCTCGTGCTGGTGGCGGCCTTTGGCGCTCTCGCCTACCTTTTGCACCGCTCCATCGGCCTCGTGGTGTTCACGGTCGTTGCGCTCCTGTTCGTCATCAATCTCGGCTACTGGCAGGCGACGTTGGAAACGCTGTCGCTCGTCATCTGGGCGACGGTGGTGTGCGTGGTGATCGGCGTGCCGATCGGAATCGCGGCGGCCCATCGGCCCTGGCTCTACACCGCTATCCGGCCGGTGCTCGACCTGATGCAGACGATCCCGACCTTCGTCTATCTCATCCCGACGCTCGTCCTGTTCGGCCTCGGCACGGTCCCGGGCCTGATCTCCACCGTAATCTTCGCCATCCCGGCGCCGATCCGGCTCACGCAGCTCGGCATCGCCTCGGTGCCGTCCGGGCTCTACGAGGCGGGGCAGGCGTTCGGCGCCACGCCGCGCCA
>JAEZMP010000460.1 GCA_023442215.1 Pseudomonadota bacterium | reverse complement strand
GTAACGCCTGCCCGGCGCAGGTAGTCGACAGTCTCCGGATGATGTTCGATGCCCACGAGCACGATGGCCTCGACGCCACGTCCCACCAGCAGCCGTGCCTGGGTGCGTTCGCGTTCCAGATCGTAATCGGATGTTGAAATGATCACCGCCTTGCCGTTGCGGGCGAGACGTTCCTGCAGCCCGCTCACCATCTTGGCGTAGATGGCGTGGTCCAAAGTCGGAATGATCACACCGACGAGGCTGGTGCTTTGTGAGCGCAGCGCTCGGGCGGCATTGTTGGGCACGTAGCCGAGCTGTGCGGCGGCGGCGAGCACGCGCTCCCTTTCCATGGCGCCGACCGTCGAATGTCCGTTGAGGACGCGTGACGCTGTCGCGACGGAGCAGCCGGCGCGCAGGGCGACATCCTTCAGCTTCACGACGCTTGCCTCGGCGGCCACTTCCCCGTCGATCTTGTTCATGTGCCCCTCCGCTCGCGCCCGGATTCCGGCAGCTGGTCCATCACCCGGAGAAGCCGGCGTAAGGCTTCAGAGCGATGATGGTGATGTCCATCATGTCGGCCTCGGCAAACGGCAGCGAACCGATCCGCTCGCGAACGTAGGCCTCATCCGGAGCCTCGACGATCTGACAGGCCCCGGTACCGTCAGCTCGGTGCCAGATCTGCCGCGTGAACTGCTCCCTGTAGAGTTCGCGGGCGCGTGCCACCTCGGCGTCGAATTTTTCCGCGAACAGCGCCGGCGGAAAGCTCTCGGTCTTCCGTCTCGTTATCACCAGGAACTGCATATGCACCTCGCCCATCAAGGATTGAAGCAGATGGGAAATCGTTTTCTATCAGATCGTGACAGCGTGCGGAACCGGCGGTTACGATCGGGGCGGCGGCTTTATCTCGCGACGGAACATGACGAAGAGGATAATGGCGATAGCGGCAATGCCGCCGCCAACCAGATGGGACAGCGCAAATCCGCCTATGGTCGTCAGCCACCCGGCCACGCCGTTGCTTAGGGATGCGCCGATGCCCTGCACGGTCATGATGCTGGCAAGCCCCACATTGAAGCGACCAGTGCCCTTCAATATGCGCTCGACGGCCACGGGCGTGACGATGCCCAGAAGGCCCGCGCCGATACCATCCAGCATCTGCACCGGATAGACCACCCAGAACTGCTCGAAAGACGCCGCCAGCAGACCGCGTATGGGCAGGGCAATCAGCGCCATCAGAAATACCGCCGAAAGTCCGAACCGGCGGATGAGCCAGGGGGCCAGTGCCGCGACAAAGATCATAGCCAACTGGGCGACGCCGGTGATGATCGCCGTCGTCTTGAAGGGGGAATTCAGTTCGACGGCGAAATCCTGCGCGATCAGCCGCCCCATCGGGGCATTGCCGAAGTGGAAGATCAGCAGAATGATCGCCAGCAGGATCAGGCCTTTCTCGTGAAAGAGGACATTGAAGCCGGAAGGACCGGGTTCGCCCTCGTCTTCGGCCAGTCCGCGTGCCACCTTGTGGTCGATCCGGTTTGGATCGATGGCGGAGATCGCGATCAGCGTGCCGATAGCGGTGAAAATCATCAGACCGATGACGCCCGAGATACCGAAATAGGAGACTGCGACATAGGTGGCGAAGAGGGAGGCGAAGTTGCCGCCGTGGTTCCAGAACTCATTGCGGGCAATCTGCTTGGAGAACAGTCTTTCACCCACCAGTCCCAGCGTGAGACCTGCCAGCGCTGGCCCGACCACCGAACCGACGACCGCCGTCATGATCTGGCCGGTCCACACCACCGCTTCATTGGTGAAGATGAGGGTGATCAGCGCACCGGCGGTGACCATGACCACAGGGCCGGCAATCAAGGCACGCTTCCAACTGGAACCATCGACCAGCGCGCCGCAAAAAGGAGTGACCGCCAGTCCGACCAGACCGCCAACCGTTGCGATGAGGCCGAGCTGCATCGGCGACCATCCGTTGGTCGCTAGGAACGCGTCGAGGAACGGGCCAAGTCCATCGCGTGCATCGGCAAGAAAGAAGTTGAGTACGGCAAGCGCAATGAGCGTCTGGTCACGCAGGCCACTGATCGGTGGCTGACCGACGGAGCGCTCGGCTGGCCGGGGGGAGGTGATGGATGTCATCGTCATTTTTCAGGAAATGGAGAGAGGCGAGCCAAAAACGCACGAAAATGTGATTGGTTGCTGTTCCCTATAACCAATTATGGCCGAAACTTTCATTAAGATTGTTCGAAGTAGATCTGCGCGTTGATGGAGCTGCCGCCGCCAATAACGCGGGCCTGCGCGTAGGGCGTGCGGATGTCGCCCTGGTGTTTTTGAGGTGCCGTCTCGTAGCCCCAGGTGAAAGCGGAGCCGGTCGTCTTGTAGTAGGTGACGGGCAGATGGATGTAGAAGCTGCGGTCCCGGTCGCCGGCCTCGAGCAGGATGACGCTGCACGCCGGATCTGCGCTGAGGCGGGCTGCGAGAGCGCACCCTGAACTGCCGCCGCCGACGATGACGAAATCAGCCTCGATCACGTCCGCCATCGCCTTCACCGTCCGCCCTCGTTCCTGACCCACTTCAGAATGTGGGTCGCCGCTGCGACGGTTTCGCCGCGCTGGTTCGTCACTTCGATCGCCGCGTACGACCGCCGCTTGACCTCATCGGTGGCGGTAATGCGATAGTCGACGGTGATGGTGTCCCCGAAGAACACGGGCCCTACGAAGCGCACCTTGTCGTAGCCAAGGGAAACCGGCGTCTCGCCCCGGCCGTGGCCGTCCCGGGAACGGTCCACCATCAGGCTGGACGTCGTCGACATGAAGCCCATCACGAGAATCCCGTGAGCGATCCGCTGGCCATAGGCGGACTTCTCCATCATCGCCTGATTGACGTGGACGGGTGCGAAGTCGCCGGTGATGCCGGCAAACAGGTAGACGTTGGATTCGCTGACCGTCTTCGTGAAGGAGACGTGGTCTCCGACCGACACATAGAACGCGTCCAAGGCTTCCTCCCGCTGTGTCCGTCCGCGCTCATCGGCGAGGGATGGCATGAACTAGAAAACGTTTTCCAATATCACTGAATGACTGTCAATCGTCTGGTGCGATCCGCTGGACCTGCAGCCCGCCGGACGCGCTTGCGAGGCGCGCCTTAGCGTCGGGGAGGAAATAAGAAATTGATATTAAATAATAAAAATCAGCGGGCGCAATGCCTCTGCTGATTCTGAGGGCCGTCAAGGGGCTTCGCGTCAGTCTGCCAACAGCCGTAAAAGTGTGGCTTCGTTCGGTGCCGCAAATTTTCCATTGACATCGGGATTGGGCTAAGAGAAAACGATTTCCGAAACGCGCCACCAACAAAGCGCCGAGAGCGACAGGGTGAGGCGGGAGGAAATTCGTGCTTCTGAACGGGATTAAGGTCGTCAGCTTCTGCCACTTCCTTCAGGGGCCGGCTGGTGCGCAATATCTTGCCGACATGGGCGCCGACGTCATCAAGGTCGAGCCCGTTCTGGGCGCTCATGAACGGCATTGGTCGGGTGCCGACGTCTTCGTCGAGGGCATCAGCGGGTTCTATCTCTGCGCCAATCGAAACAAGCGCTCCATTGGCATCGACCTGAAGTCGGAGGGCGGTCGCGAGGTTGCGTCCCGCCTGATCGCCGAAGCGGATGTCGTCATGGAAAACTTCCGCCCCGGCGTTTTCGCCCGGCTCGGCTTTACCGATGACGAACTGCGCCGGCTCAATCCGAAGCTCGTCTTCGCCTCCGCGAGCGGTTACGGCTCGACGGGGCCCATGGCGAACCGTCCCGGTCAGGACCTGTTGATGCAGGCTGCCTCGGGCCTCATCAGCGCGACCGGTTCTCCGCGCAACGGCAACGTGCCAGCCGGGGCGGCGATCGTCGATCAGCACGGCGGCGCCCTGCTCGCCATGGGCATCCTGGGCGCACTGCTGCGGCGGGAGCGGGAGGGCAAGGGCACGCGCGTCGAGGCAAGCCTGATCAATTCGGCGATCGACCTGCAGACCGAGCCACTGGTCAACTATTTCGCGGGCGCCGTCGAGCGCGAGCGGATGGACCGTGAGCGCAACCTTGCCACCTGGTTCCACGCCGCGCCCTACGGCGTCTATCCGGCGAAGGACGGAGAAGTGGTCATCTCGCTCTGCAGCGACGAAGCGCTGGCGGATGCGCTCGAGAGCGACGCCCTGCGCGCAATCGTCGGCATCGACCGCTACAAGGAACGCGATCTCGTCGCCCGCACGGTCCGGGAGGCGACGGAACACTTCACGATGGCGGAATTGTCGGAGCGTTTCGACCGCCACGGTATCTGGTACTCGCCGGTCAACACCTACGATGACCTGCTGGAACACCCGCAACTGTCCCACATGAACGTGTTCCGCAAGATCACCGTACGCGGGCGGACCGTTCACCTGGTCAACCACCCGAACCGCTACGACGGACAAGTGCCGGACGTGCGTGTTCTGGCACTTGAGATCGGCGAGCACACCGCCGAGATCATGGGCGGTCTCGGCTACTCGCCCGCCGAGACCGACAGGCTGATCGCCGCGCGCGCCGTCGTCTCCTCGCGTCACGTCGCTCAAGTCGATGAGGCCGTCTGATGCACGGGATCGCTGAGAACGGCATCGCAGACCTCGCCCCGCAGGACGTAAGACGCGGCACTGCGCTCGTCACCGGCGGACGCCGCGGGATCGGCCGGGCGATCTGCCTCGCCCTCGCCCGCCGCGGGTTCGACATCGCCTTCGTCGACTGGGTCGAGGACGGCAATGTCGACGAGACCCTGTCGCTCCTCGCCACGACCGGGCGGACGGCGCGGTTCCTGCCGCTCGATATCTCCCTGACAAACCGGCACGAGGCCGTCGTCGCACAGTTCGTCGAGGAACTCGGGCCGATCAACTGCCTCGTCAACAATGCCGGAATCCAGGTTTCCGTGCGCGGAGACATGCTGGACGTGGACGAGGCTGAGTTCGACCGGCTGGTTGGGGTCAACCTGCGCGGCACGTTCTTCATGACACAGGCCGTCGCCCGCCGGATGATCGCCGCTCCCGCCGCCAGCTCCGAGCGTTCGATCATCACCATCACGTCGGCAAACGCACATCTCGTGTCGCCGGAGAAGGCGGCCTACTGCATCTCCAAGGCCGGTCTTTCCATGGCGATGCAGACCTTCGCCGTCCGGCTGGCAGAAGCGGGTGTCCGCGTACACGAGATCCGACCCGGCCTGATCGAGACCGACATGACGGCGGAGGTCTACGACCGCTATTCCCCCGGCATCCGCAGCGGCGATCTCTGCGCCCTGCGGAGGTGGGGCGAGCCGGACGACATCGCCATGGCAATCGCGATGCTGGCGACCGGCGGCATGCCTTACAGCACTGGCGACATCTACAACGTCGGCGGCGGCCTGCAGATTCCACGCCTCTGATTTTTTCGTCCAAGCAAGAAAACGATTTCTCGCGATCTGGAGAGCGCCATGCATGCCAGCGCAGTCGAGAGGCCGATGGAAGGGACCGCCCGAGCGGACGGTGTCTTCCTGGAGATGAGCGCGATCGAGAAGTCCTTTCCCGGCGTGAAAGCGCTTCAGGGCGTATCGTTCTCCGTTGCGCGCGGCGAGGTTCATGGGCTCGTCGGTGAGAACGGGGCGGGCAAGTCCACGCTGATGAAGATCCTGTCCGGGGCCTACCAGGCTGACTCCGGCACGCTCTCCCTGAACGGCGAGGTCGTCACGGCGCCGACCCCCGCGGCGATGATCGAGCGCGGCATCGCGGTGATCTACCAGGAGTTCGCCCAGGCCGAGCATCTTTCGGTCGCCGAGAACATCTTCATGAACCGGCTGCCCCGCACCCGGTTCGGCGCGGTCGACTGGAGCCGGGCTTCCGTCCTCGCCGAGCGCGCGATGGATCGGCTCGGCTTCCGGATCGATCCGCGACGTCTCGTGATGGACCTCAGTGTCGCCCAGCGGCAGATGGTCGAGATCGCGCGAGCGATCTCACGGAATGCGCGATTGATCGTGCTCGACGAGCCCTCGGCGGTACTGGGCGACACCGAGCTGGAGAAGCTGTTCCGCACCATCCGCACCCTTCAGGCGGACGGTGTGGCATTCATCTACATCTCGCATCGTCTGAAGGAGATCTTCGAACTCTGCCAGAAGGCGACCGTGCTGCGTGACGGCAAGCTCGTCTCCAGCCGGCCCATCGCCGACTGGACGACCGACACCTTGATCCAGTCCATGGTCGGCCGCCCCATCGCCGATTATTTCCCGCGCCGGAACGCACGCCCCGGCGAAGAAGCGCTCGGGGTGTCGGGCATGAGCCGCGGCAAGGCGCTGCGGAACATCAGCCTTTCGCTGAGGAAGGGAGAGATCGTCGGCATCTGCGGCCTTGCTGGAGCCGGCCGCTCGGAACTCCTTCGGGCGATCGTCGGCAAGGATCCGATCGATCGCGGCGAGATCCGGCTGCATGGCCGGAAGACAGCGATCCCGTCTCCGCGACAGGCCATCGCCCTCGGCATCGGCTTCGCCCCGGAGGACCGGAAGACGGAAGGCCTGTTCCTCTCCCAGTCCGTCAAGTTCAACATCACGATTTCCAAGCTCGGCCACTTCAGCAACGGCCTGAAGCTGAACCTTGCCCGGGAGCGCGCCTCGGTGGCGGACTATGTCCGCCGGCTGAGGGTCAAGACACCCGAAGTCGAAACCGCGGTCGGAACGCTCTCCGGCGGCAACCAGCAGAAATGCATCATCGCCAAGCAGCTCAATGCCCGGTGCGATGTGCTGCTGATCGACGAGCCGACACGCGGTGTCGATGTCGGCGCGCGCAGGGAAATCTACGAACTGCTGGTGGACATGGTCGAGCGCGAGGGCCTCGCGGTCCTGATGGTCTCGTCCGAACTCACGGAAATCATCGGTATGTGCGACCGCATCCTGGTGATGCGGGAAGGTGAAATCTCGGCCGAGCTGCCTCGCGGCGCGTCCGAGGAAGAGATCATGAAGCACGCGACGCTCAACTAGAGCGCTTCCGGCCGGACGAACGGGTGCGGTCGATTAGCCGCGTCAGATCGGGACTTGAGCATCCTGTCGTTCGGATCGGTCCGGTCCAACGGACGGCGCTCCACAGCGAAGACACCGCCGGACGAACAAGGAAGACGGCAGCGCGTGCGCACGGGACTGCGCCGTCGCCGGACAATCGGGAGGACTTTCAATGGCGGCTCCGGACACCCTGGCAGGGACGGAAAGCAGAAGGCTGAAACTGGCCGTTCCCAAGGGCGCCGGCCTCATCTGGGTGTTCCTCGGCCTCTGTCTTCTTGCGACCTTCCTGTCCCCCTCATTTCTGAACGCGGTGAACGTGACCAACGTGCTGCGGCAGGTGGCTCTGTTCGGCATCGTCAGCGTGGGCATGACGTTCGTCATTCTGACCAAAGGCATCGACCTTTCGGTCGGCTCCATCCTCGGCGTGTGCGCCGTCACGACCGCACTGCTGCTTGTCGACAACTGGCCCGTCGCGACGGTTGTCCCGGTTATCCTCGCCGTCGGCGTGGTGATGGGCGCGGTGAACGGGCTCGGTATCACGTTCGGCCGCATCCCCCCCTTCATCATGACACTCGGCATGATGGTGATGGGACGCGGGCTCGCGCTGACGCTGGCGAATGGGCAGCCGGTCGGGCTGGGCGCCCGCGCGGCAGATTTCATGTGGCTCGGGCGCGGCGCCATGCTCGGCCTGCCGGTACCAGTCTGGATCTTCATCGCCGTCGCGGCCGTGGCGATCTACGTGCTGCGCTACACCGCGTTCGGCCGCCAGGTCTATGCCGTCGGCTCCAACGCGGAGGCGGCGCACCTCTCCGGCATCAATGTCCGTCTCGTCACCTTCAGCGTCTACGTGATCAGCGGCTTTCTCGCCAGCCTCACCGCCATCATCTTCGTGTCGCGGCTGACGGTCGGCGAGCCCACGGCGGGCACGGGCATCGAGCTTGAGGCCATCGCGATCACCGTGATCGGCGGAACCAGTCTTTTCGGCGGCGAAGGCGGAATCCTCGGCACCATCATCGGTGCCGGCATTCTCGCCGTCCTCGCTAATATCATGAATTTGCTTGGTATTTCTCCATTTACCCAGCAAATCGCCAAAGGCGCGATCATCGTCGGGGCGGTTCTCTACGAGATGCTCCGCAAGCACCGCACGCGGCACTGATCGCACCTCCCACACAAGAACAAATCCCAAAGGAGGATGACGCAATGAAGAGAAGAACCGTCCTGAAGACCGCGCTCTTCGCAGGTATCGCCATCATGCTGGCCGGACCGGCATTGGCGCAGGAGAAGATCAAGATCGGCTTCAGCCAGGGCACCATGAACCACCCGTGGCGGGTGGCCATGGTGGAGGGCAACAAGGACTATGCGCAGAAAAACCTGCCCGACGTCGACCTGATCGTCACCGATGGCCAGAATGACTCGTCCAAGCAGGTCGCCGACGTCGAGTCGCTGATGGCCCAAGGCATCAAGGTGCTGATGATCAGCCCGCTGACCGCCGACGCGCTGACCCCGGTCGTCGCCGACGCCATGGCAGCCGGCATCAAGGTCGTGACGCTCGATCGCAAGGTGAACACCGACGTCACGGTCCACGTGGGCGCTGAGAACAAACCCATCGGCGAGGCGGCCGGCAAGTTCATCGCCGGGAAGCTTGGCGGCAAGGGCAAGATCATCGAACTCCAGGGCACCGGTGGTGCCTCGGCCGTGGTCGACCGGCACCAGGGCTTCGTCGATGCCATCCAGGGCACCGATCTCGAAATCATCGCGACCCAGAACTGCGACTTCCTGCGCGAGAATGCGGTGAAGTTCATGGAAGATCAGCTGCAGCGCTTCGGTCCCGGCGAGATCCAGGCCGTTTACGCTCACAACGATGAGATGGCGCTCGGCGCGATCCAGGCGCTGGAAGCGGTCGGCCGCCTGAACGAGGTCGTGGTGGTCGGCATCGACGGCCAGAACAACGCCTTCGAGGCGATCAAGGCCGGCAAGCTCGCCGCCACCTTCACCTATCCGTTCGTGGCGCCCGAGGGCATCGAGATCGCCTACAAGGTCGCCAAGGGCGAGAAGGTCGATCCGGTCATCATCCTCCCCGGCAAGCAGGTGGATGCCTCCAACGTCGACCAGATGCTGGGCAAGGGCTTCTGACCCCCGCGTGAAATGACAGGAGGCATCCCGGTTTAGGGAGCCTCCGGTTCCAGGATCTCGGTTCCACGATCTCCATTGCCAAGACATGTCGCCCGGCCCGGTTTCCGGGCGGCATTCCTCTCCATGACAACGACAGGACAACACGATGCACGAGCGCCATTTCGAGCCGCGAGGGGTTATCCCGGCATGCCTGATGCCCTTCGATGCCGACCTCGCCATCGACGAAGCGGCCTATCGCGCGCATCTCGAAGACATTGCGTCCGTCGCCGGGATCAGCGGCATCACCATCAACGGCCATGCCGCCGAGGTCCATGCGCTGACGATCGAGGAGCAGAAACGCGCCATCGTCGTGACCAAGGAGGTTCTCCAGTCCCGCGTGCCGGCCATCGTCGGCATATGCACGGAGTCGAGCCTCGAAGCCGGCCGCCTCGCCTCCTATGCGCAGCGGGAAGGCGCAGACGGGCTTCTCGTGTTCCCGCCGGCCTTTATGACGCTGGGCGGGCACCTGCGGCCTGAGATGATCTACGAGCACCTTCGCCGCATTACCGACGCATCGGACCTTCCGATCATCCTGTTCCAGTTTCCTCTCGCCTCGCAGCTTTCCTACCCGCTCGACACGCTGCTTGAACTCTGCCGCCGCTTCCCGGCCATCCGCGCGGTGAAGGACCAGATCGGCGACGGCAACCAGCACGAGCGCCAGATCCGGGAACTCCATGCGCTCGACAAGTCGGTCAACACGCTGACGACCCACAGCGCGTGGCTGCTGGGATCGCTGGCGATGGGCTGCGACGGCCTGCTTTCCGGCGCAGGCAGCGTGATCGCCGATCTGCAGCTGGCGCTGTTCAACGCTGTCCAGGCAGGCGATCTCAAGGCCGCACGGGAAATCAACGACCGCATCTATCCGACCGTGCGCGCCTTCTACGACGCGCCGCTGCTCGACATGCACAACCGCATGAAAGAAGCACTGGTGCTGCTGGGGCGCATGAAGGAAGCCCACGTTCGTCCGCCGCTGATGAAGCCGAGCGCCGCCGAGATCGAGAAGATCGGCCGCATGATGGAACTGGCGGGCCTAACGCCGGAGAATGTCTACCGTTTTGCCGCCTAGCGCGTCGCCGCAGGGCCGAAAATCGAACGAGCCGCCCGAGAGATTGAAAAGAGGCGGCGGTATCAGAACGGGGGCAGCGCGAAGGGCATGGAAATGAACGTCTCCGACATCGAACCCCGGCTGGTCCTTTCGCAGACGCCGCAGTCCGGTGTGCGGCTGCTGACGCTGAACCGGCCGGAGAAGCTCAATGCCCTGTCGAAGGCGCTGCTGCTGGAATTGCGGACCCACCTCGACACCGCAGCTGCCGACGATGCCATCGGCTGCGTCGTGCTCACAGGAGACGGGCGGGCATTCGCTGCGGGCGCGGACATTTCCGACATGCTGGAGCGCGGCGTCGCGTCCTATGTCGATCCGGAGCGACTGGCGGTTTGGTCGGCGATAGAGGCGTTTCCGAAGCCGCTCGTGGCGGCGGTGAACGGCTACGCCCTTGGCGGCGGACTGGAGCTGGCACTGCTGTGCGACATCATCATCGCCTCCAGCGCCGCCCGCTTCGCCACACCCGAAATCAAGATCGGCTCGTTCCCCGGCGACGGCGGCACGCAGCGGCTGCCGCGGCTCGTCGGCAAGTCGTTCGCCATGCAGATGGTGCTGACGGGCATGATGGTCGACGCCGAACTGGCGGAACGCAAGGGTATGATCTCGGAAGTCGTCGCGCCCGAAACGCTCGTCGCGCGGGCCATCGCGATCGCCGCGGAGATCGCGGGCATGTCGGTGGCGATCACGCCCTATGCGAAGCGCGCCGTAAACGCCGCGTTCGAGTTGCCGCTCGCTGCCGGGCTCCTGGAAGAGCGGCGGCTGACTGTCGAAGCCTTCGCAACGGAAGACCGTGTGGAAGGGCTGCGCGCCTTCAAGGAAAAGCGCGCGCCTCGGTTCACTGGGAGATGAAATGATGGCCCGATCCAACTGGGACTATATCGTCGTCGGTGCCGGTTCTGCCGGATGCGCGCTCGCCAACCGGCTTTCGGCCGATTGCCGTACCCGGGTGCTGCTGCTCGAGGCGGGAAGCCGCGACTGGAACCCGATGATCCACATGCCGGGCGGCCTCGGAAAACTGTTCGGCCCCGGGGTGAACTGGCGCTTCCACACGGTACCGCAGAAGCATCTCGATAATCGCGCAGTCTGGTATCCGCAGGGCAAGACCCTCGGCGGATCGAGCTCGATCAACGCGATGATCTACATCCGCTGCCAGAAGGAAGACTACGACAACTGGGCGGCGCTCGGGAACGACGGCTGGTCCTACGAAGACGTGCTGCCCTATTTCCGCCGGGCGGAGGACAACGACCGGCTGGCCGACCGCTATCACGGCCACGGCGGGCCGCTCTGGGTGTCCGACCAGGTCGGGCCGCACCCGATCTCGCGCGCCTTCGTCAAGGCGGTGCAGCAATACGGGCTTCCCTACAATCCCGACTTCAACGGCGAGACGATGTACGGGGCTGGCCTCTACCAGGTGACGTGCCGCAACGGCCGACGCCGGTCGGCGGCCGTCTCGTACCTGCGGCCGATCCGGGACCGCGGGAACCTCACGGTGGAGACCCACGCGCGGGTGACGCGGCTCGTGATCGAGAATGGCCGCGCGATCGGGGTGGAACTCGCCGAGGGCACGTCGAAGCGCATCGTCCGGGCAGATGCGGAGGTGATCGTTTCGGCGGGTGCGCTCAATTCCCCGCGGCTCCTGATGCTGTCGGGCATCGGCGATGCGGACGAGCTGAAGTCCGTCGGTATCGCGCCGATCCATCATCTTCCGGGTGTCGGGAAGAACCTCCAGGACCATCTCTGCACCAACGTCCATGTGCAGACCAAGGACCGCATCACCTATGACGGGCACGACCGCTTCCCGCGCTCAGTGCTGCACGGCCTGCAATGGCTGCTCTATCGCACGGGGCCGGTGTCGTCGGTGATCGTCGAGGGCGGCGGCTTCTTCCAGACGGAAGGCGAGAACACGCCGAACCTCCAGATCCACATCGCCCCGGCGACGGTGGTGCGCGGTGGGCAGTCGCGGATCGAGGGGCACGGCTTCACCGTGAACTCGACCTTCCTCAGGCCGCGTAGCCGTGGCTCGATCCGCCTGCGGTCGGCAAACCCGGCCGATGAGCCGCTGATCGACCCGAATTATCTCGCCGATCCCTACGACCGCGAGATGGCGCTGCGGTCCGTGCGCATCATCCGCGAGGTTCTGAGGCAGGATGCCATCGCACCATTGATCGCCCACGAGCGCCTGCCCGGCGATGGCGCGGTCACGGACGAGCAGATCATGGCCTATGTCCGGCAATATGCCTGCTGCGACTATCATCCGGTCGGAACCTGCAAGATGGGATCCGACGACCAGGCAGTGGTGGATTCCGAACTGAAGGTACGCGGCCTCACGGCGCTGCGCGTGATCGATTCTTCGATCATGCCGGTGCTGACGAGCGGCAACACCAATGCGCCGACCATCATGATCGGCGAGAAGGGCGCGGACATGATCCTCGGCCGCGCCGCGATATCGCGCAGCAGGCCGAGCCTCGTCCGTTCCGCTTGAGGCCGTTCGGCCGGACTCGCGTCCGGCCCTACCCCGGTGGTCCAATTTGATTCACGCAAGGAGAACACCCATGGAGCATGTGACCGCGTTCGCGGGCGTTCCGGAGACGGTGAGGGCATTCGGCTTCTTCATCGACGGCACCTGGCGCGATGCCGCCGAGCGGGAGACGATGGTCCGGCGCAGTCCGGCATTCGGCCGGGATGTCACGTCCGTCGCGCTCTGCACCCGCGCCGATGTCGACGAGGCGGTCGCCGCCGCCCGCAAGGCCTTCAGGGCACGGTCGTGGGCGGGTATCGGCGGCGCGGACCGGGCGGCGGTGCTGCTCGGCGTTGCCCGCATCATTCGCCAGCGCGCCGAGGAACTTGCGTTCTGGGAGACACTGGAGACCGGCAAGCCGATCTCGCAGTCGCGCGCGGAAATCGCCGATGCCGCCGGTCATTACGAATATTGCGCCGGCATCGCGCAGTCGCTGAGCGGCGAGGCCTTCAACACGCACGGCGACGACATGTTCGGCGTCGTCACCCGCGAGCCGGTCGGTGTCGTCGGTCTGATCAATCCGTGGAACTTTCCCTTCATCGTTCTCGCCGAGCGGCTGCCCTACATCCTCGCCACCGGCAACTCGGTCGTTGTAAAGCCGTCCGAGATGACCTCGGCGACCACGCTGATGTTCGCCGACATGCTGAAGGAGGCCGGGCTGCCGGACGGCGTCTACAACGTCGTGACGGGCACGGGTCCGGTCGTCGGGCAGGCGATCGCGGAACATCGCGACGTCGACATGATCTCGTTCACCGGGTCGACCCGCACCGGCGAAGCGGTGCTGAAGGCGAGCGCGAGCAATTTCAAGAAGGCGAGCCTCGAACTCGGCGGCAAGAACCCGCAGATCGTGTTCGCCGATGCCGATCTCGACGACGCGGCCGATGGCGTCGCGTTCGGGCTCTGCTTCAACGCCGGCCAATGCTGCGTCAGCGGCAGCCGGCTGATCGTCGAGGAGACGGTGGCGGAGAGATTCCAGGCTCTTGTGCTCGACAAGCTCTCGCAGATCAGGATCGGCGACTGCCTGGACCCGGAGACGCAGCTCGGTGCCATCGTCTCCGACCAGCAGTGCGAGAAGATCCTCGGCTACGTGAAGCTCGGTGAGGAGGAAGGCGCAACGGTCGCCTGCGGCGGCAACACCATGGCGGTCTCGGGCGGGCGCTTCATCGCACCCACGCTCCTCACCGGCGTGCGCAACGACATGCGGGTGGCGCGGGAGGAAATCTTCGGGCCCGTGCTGTGCATGATCACCTTCTCGACAGCCGAGGAGGCGCTGGAGATCGCAAATGACTCGCCCTACGGCCTCGGTGCCAGCATCTGGACGAAGGACATCGACAAGGCGCTGCGCGCCATGCGCGGCGTTCAGGCCGGACGGACCTGGGTGAACACCACGATCGCCGGCGGCCCCGGGCAACCCGTCGGCGGCTTCAAGCAATCGGGGATCGGCCGGGAAGGCGGCCGGATGGGTGTCGAGGAATACACGGAGGTTAAATCCGTCCACATCGCCATCGGCAAGCGCAAGCACTGGGTGAAATAACAAGCGCAAGCACTGGGTGAAATAACAAGCGGAAGCACTGGGTGAAATAAGATGCGGACGCCGGAGCCTGCGAT
Organism: Pseudomonadota bacterium; assembly: GCA_023442215.1. GTDB lineage: Bacteria > Pseudomonadota > Alphaproteobacteria > Rhizobiales > Segnochrobactraceae > Pseudoxanthobacter. The sequence goes on along the minus strand of JAEZMP010000460.1, from coordinate 9,508 downwards.
CAGGCAGGCGCCCGGCCCCCGCCCCTTACCCTCGTCGGCGAGGACGAACGCGTGTTCGCGCCGATCCTTGCCGAGGCGATGTTCCTCGCTGCCCCCTGCCCCGGCTCACCCGAATGCGCCTCAGCTGGAGCGCGCGGCGCAGCCGCGTCGCTCAGGCGGTGACGGGGGGCGAGATGAACCTCGCCTCGAAATCGCGGGCGGGCATCGGCTTTCCGAAGAAATAGCCCTGCGCTTCCGGGCACTCGTTGGCCTTGAGAAAGTCGAGCTGGGCTGCGGTCTCGACCCCCTCCGCGATGACATCCATCCCGAAATGCCGTCCGAGATAGATGACCGCCTTCACCACGGCGGCGTCCTCCGGATCGGTATCCACGTCGCGCACGAAGGAGCGGTCGATCTTCAGGCGCGAGATCGGGTACCTCTTGAGAAGGCTGAGAGAGGCGAAGCCGGTGCCGTAGTCGTCGAACGCAAGACCCACGCCGAGGCTTCTGAGATCGTGCAGAAGCGTCAGCGTGGCGGCATCGTTGTGGAGCAGGATATTCTCCACGATCTCGAGTTCGACCGCATCGGCCGGGAGGGCGTTGCGTTCGAGCTCCTCTGCGATGCAGGTCAACAGCCGTCTCGATCGAAACTGCGCTTCGAACAGGTTGATGCCGATCCGGAATCCCGGAAGCCTTGTGCGCCACTCCGCCGCCTGCCGGCAGGCGGTGCGCACCGTCCACTCCCCGACGGCGGCTGCCGACGGCTTCCGGCTGAGGACCTCCATGAAGGCCGCCGGCGACAGCAGACCCCGCTCGGGATGATTCCAGCGCATCAACGCTTCGGCACCGGTGACGCGGCCGTCCGCGGTCGAAACCTGCGGCTGGTAGAACAGCTCGAACTCGTCGTTCTCGAAGGCCTTGCGAAGTTCCTGCTGCAAGGTCCGGCGCGCGAGTACCGCGTCGCGCAGGGCGGGCATGAAAGTTTCGTGCCGACCTTTTCCGGCGGCCTTGGCGCGATAGAGAGCGAGATCGGCGGCACCGAGCAGATCCTCCGGCCGGGCCCCGTGCTGCGGGGCAAAGGCCACCCCGATGCTCGCCCCGATATCGATGGGTTGGCCGGCGATCTCATAGCGGCCCGTTATCGCTGCGAGCAGCCCCGCTGCGGCGGCGTTCGCGTCCGCTTCCCCGTTCCCCGACATCAGCGCGACGAACTCGTCGCCGCCGAGCCGGGCCACCATCGCCAGCGGCCCGCAGGAAGCCTGCAGCCGCGCGGCGACATCCCTCAGCAGGGCGTCGCCCATGGAATGGCCGTAGGTGTCGTTGACCTCCTTGAAGCCATCGAGGTCGATGAGCAGCACCGTTCCGGCGGCGCCTGCGGCCAGCGTCCGCTCGACGCAGTCGCGCCAGGCGCTGCGATTGGGCAATTCCGTCAGCGGATCCAGAGATGCGATGCGGAAAAGCCGCTCCTGACTCTGACGGCGCTCCGTGATGTCGCGCACGATCACGCCGACGCTGACGGCGGCTCCGTCCCGCCACGCGGAAAACGAGAACTCGGCCGGGAACTCGCTGCCATCTTTGCGCAGGCCCTGCAGTTCGAATGCGTGGCTGGCGGCGTTGCTGTCCTCGTCGCGGAGAAGCCGGGCCGCCTCCGCTTCGAAGATGCGCCTCCAGCTTTGCGGCGCGATCCTTTCCCCCGGCTGGCCGACGATCTCATCAGCGGCGTAGCCGAACAGCCTCTCCGCGGCCGCATTCCAGAAGGTGATCTCGCCGGTTCCGGTCAGGCAGATGATCGCGTCGGACGACGTCGCGGCGATGCACTCGAACCGGGCCTGGTTCGCTGCGCTGACATGATGGAGGCGGAGAATTTCCATCTGGTCGAGGACGAGCGCCGCCAGATCGGACAAGTGCGCCCGGTCTTCGTCCGTGAACGCATCCCGGGGCTTGCTGTCGATCAGGCACACGGTGCCGATGTTCTCGCCGTTCGGTGCCACCAGCGGCTTTCCGGCATAGAAGCGGATCGAGGGCGGCCCGGTCACCAGTGGATTGGCGGAAAACCGGTCGTCCTTCGTGGCATCGTGGACGACCATGATGTCGGCTTGCATGATCGCGTGGGCACAGAACGAGACTTCGCGGCTCGTCCCGCTCGCTTCAAAACCGATGCGCGACTTGAAGAACTGCCAATCACTCCCGACAAGAGAGACCAGGACGGTAGGAACACCGAACATCCGCGCCGCGAGCCGTGTGAGGCGATCGAAATTCTCGTCCGGCGGCGTATCCACGAGATTATATTCTGTCAGAGCCCGAAGCCGGGCTTCTTCGCTCGCCGGCACGGGATATGTCGGATGCAATTTGAGTTGGCTCCTCAGAACAGATTTCTGATGGCTCAGTTTTGGCCATAACGGTCGTAAACGCCGTTGGGCTTGGAACGTTCCCTTCGTTTCTTCACTTTTTTGGCAGACTGCCTGTCGCTGTCGAGTGGAAGAAAAGCCGGATCGCCTACCGTTTCCGCGAACGGCGTGAGGCCAGCGTCTGCGATGGATACTCGCCATAACGCTCGAAGTAATGTTTCGAGAAATGGCCGGGATTGGAGAACGAGAACGCGACCGCGGTGCCCGTGATGCTCTCCTGATCCGAAGCCTCCGTCAGCCGCTTCCGGATCGCGTCGAGGCGCGCGTTGCGGATCCAGGTTACGGGGGAACAGTCAAACCGTCGCCGGAACGCATATTGCAGGCTTCGTGCCGAGAGACCGCTGATGCTTTCCAGATCCGTCATGCTGATCCGGCTGGTCAGGTTGGCCTCGATATATTGGCAGACCTTTTCGAGTTGCCTGTCGTTGCCTGCGCCGTCCGGGCTGCCGCGGCCGGCCGGGGCGGCGAGACTGTCGGGGATGAGCAAGGTACAGATCGCGCGATAGAACACGTCGTCAATGGCGAGGGCCTCGGCCGCCGCCGGATTTTCCCCGCAGGCGTCCAGCGCCCGGCAGGCTGCGCGTATGATCTGGTCGACATCGATTCCGCCAGCCTTCAGCGACAGCACGGTTGGTGCCCCGAGATCGAGTTGCACGTCGCCGCGGCCGGTCATGGAACGGGCGACGTGGCGAAGACGCTCCGCCTCCAGGCTCACCATGAGCGTCGAGCGATACTGACCGACGCCGATGCGCTCGCCCTCCGGCGCGAACAGGGCTTGCTTGGAGACCTCGCAAAGAACATCCTTGCCGTTCACGGTGGACTGGATGGGGCCGCCGCCGAAAGGCATGTAGAATGACAGACCGGAAGCCGCGACACGCGTCCGCACGGGCGTGTGCGAAATGGTCGTCAGCCTCATTCCACGCACCAGTGCCGAAGATTGCTGCGTCGAGAACGCTGATTTGTCGCCAATGGCATCGTATTCGGCATTCCAGCCCATCGAGCGCGCGACCTGTTCCTGCATGCTCGTGAGCGAACTTGTGACGACCTTTGATTTCTCACCGAATGCAAGCGCAGGTAACGTCAAGCCAGACTCGGGCACATCGACACCCCAAGATTGTGTAACCGAAACCTATAATGGCGCCATATCTGCCGGGAATCCATCCCGAGGTGCATTTCCCGGCCAATTGGGCCGCTAGAGCGCTTTTCGATCGGATGGAACCATCCGATCGAAAAGAAATCGCTCCAGATTCAAGACCTTGAGCATATCCTTATCATTCAGATCGCTTCGATCTGAACGGGATATGCTCTATGAACCTGACAGTACAAAGGGTGAGAACGAGACGGTGGCCGAGCACTGAGTCGACGGCGCGAGCACGATGAGGCCGGTCTCCTCCGGGCCGAGAGCCAGGTTGAAGGCGTCCGTGCAGTTGCTGACCGGCTCGGCGCAGAAATGGTCGGCGCCCGGCGGGGTGTAGACCACGAGGTGGCGGAGCGGCGCGTCCGCCGTCATGCGCAGCCCGGCGGCGCGTTCCGGCCAGCGGATCTCGGCGATGCCATTCCAGCCGCCGAAGGCGTTGTCGAGAGAGCGCGAGGCGACTGCCATGCGCGGCGACGGCCCCCAGAGGTCGGCGGTGGCGACGCGGCGGACGGGCATCACTTCCGCGTCTACCTCCCAGCCCCAAGAGGGTGCGGCTTCCAGGGTCGCGAGGGGTGTCGCCGGGAAATAGGGATGCAGGCCGAAGCCGATGGGCATCGGGTCCGGGCCGTGGTTCAGGATCGTCAGGCTGACGTCGAGACGGTCGGGGCGTAGCGAAAATTCCTGTGTTGCGACATAGGGATAGGGCCATGCGTCCGGCGTGTGGTCGTAGGCGAGCCGGGCGGTGTCCGGCCCGATTGCGGCGACGCGCCAGGGCCGTTGCCAGCCGTGGCCGTGTTCGACGTGGGGGCCGGGCGTGTTGAGCGGCATGGAGACGGAGCGGCCCGCGAAGGTGAAGCGGCCGTGGCGCAGCCGGTTGGAGAACGGTGTCAGCGGGAAGCAGCCGGCGTCCTCGCCGTGGTCGTCGCGGCCCTTCATCGGCGCCAGCAGGTCGAGCCAGCCGCCTTCCGGATGACGCCAGCGCAGCGACGCGATGCGGCCGCCGAGGCGCGGCAGGAGTTCGAGGCGCCACGGACCGGCCGCGAGCGCGATCGTTCCGCCATCGACGTCCGAGTGCTCGCCTGTCGCATCGATGGCGCGCTGATGATCGCTTTGCCGGGCATCGTGAGCGCTCATTCGCCGCTTCCTGCACGCTTGATGGCTGCCCATGCCCGCGCCGCGGGCGGGCCGCCGAGGGCCTCCGAGATCCGGTCGGCATGGCGCAGCAGCGGTTCAACCACAGATGGTACAGATTCGCTCGGAAGGAACTGCTTGAGGGTGGTGACGCTGATCGCCCCGACCGCCTTCCCGCCGTGGCCGAACACCCCGGCCGCCACGCAGATGATGCCCTCGACGTCTTCCTCGTCGTCGACCGCGTAGTGCCGTTCGGCGATGCGGTCGAAATCGGCGGCGAGCGCTTCGAGGGTGTCGAGGGTGGTGGGGGTGCGGCGCTCGTGGCCGACGCGGTCGAGGATGGCGAGGGCTTCCGGCCGGGGCATCGCGGCGAGCAGCAGCTTGCCGACGCCCGAGCAGTGCGGCGCCTCGCGGCGGCCGAGCGCGGCGGCGAAGCGGATGGCGCCGGGGCCGTCGACGCGGCCGATCACCACGGCGAAGCCGTCGTCGAGCATGGCGACCCGCGAGGTGAGGCCGACTTCCTGGGTGAGTTCGCGCAGCACCGGCATCGCCACGTCGCCGAGGCCGGTATTGGCGACCGCGCGGTCGCCGAGGCGGACGAACGACAGCCCGAGCCGGTAGCGCCGCGTCATGCCCTCGCCGAAATCGACCACCAGCCCGCGCGCCCGCAGCGTCGCGAGGATGGCGTACGCGGCAGGCTTGGACAGGCCGATGTCTCGGGCGAGATCGGTGAGCCGGGCGCCGTCCGGCCCGGCCTCCGCGATCCGGTCGATCAGGTCGAACGCGCGGCCGAGGCTCTGCACCCTGTAGCGTTCGTCCGTCATCCGTTCCCGTCCCTCCACGCGGCAGACCCCGCCCCTCCCGGTGTCACCGATCGGCGCGATTGCCGTAAAGCATTACAGAATAGCATTTCTTAATACAGAACTTTTTTCCAATGCCGGCTCTAGGTCAGCTCCTCCCCTGCCTGTGCCCTGAACCCAGGCGGAGCGGGGATTTTCCGGCATTTTCAGGGGGGCGGATCCGGCGGCGCGGGCGCCCGGCGGGCATGTTGACTTCCGGAGCGGATCGTCGCTACTCTCTCAGCATAACAGAACACAGTTTTGTATAGCAAAACACTGACCTGAGGCGACCATGTCGGACGAACCCCGGAAACTGCGGTCCAGCGCCTGGTTCGGCGGAGCGGGCAAGAATGCCTTCATGCACCGCAGCTGGATGAAGAACGAGGGTCTGCCGCCCGACGTGTTCGACGGCCGCCCGGTGATCGGCATCTGCAACACCTGGTCGGAGCTGACGCCCTGCAACGCGCACCTGCGCGAGCTGGCGGAGCGGGTGAAGCGCGGCGTCTACGAGGCCGGCGGCCTGCCGCTCGAGTTCCCGGTGATGTCGCTCGGCGAATCCAACATGCGCCCGACCGCCATGCTGTTCCGTAACCTCGCCGCCATGGACGTCGAGGAATCGATCCGGTCCAACCCGGTCGACGGCGTGATCCTGATGGTCGGGTGCGACAAGACCACCCCCGCCCTGATGATGGGCGCGGCGAGCTGCGACCTGCCGGCGATCGTCGTCTCCGGCGGACCGATGCTGAACGGCAATTTCCGCGGCAAGCCGATCGGGTCGGGCACCCACGTCTGGAAGTTCTACGAGGACGTGAAGGCCGGCCGCATGTCGGTCGACGACTTCCTCGCCGCCGAGCAGGGCCAGAGCCGGTCCGCCGGCAGCTGCATGACCATGGGCACGGCGTCCACGATGGCGAGCATGGCCGAGGCGCTCGGCATCGCCATGCCTGACAACGCCGCCATTCCCGCCGTCGATTCCCGCCGGCAGATCCTCGCCCAGGAGGCTGGACGCCGGATCGTCGGCATGGTGCGGGACGACATCCGCATGTCGAAGATCCTGACGCGCGAGGCGTTCGAGAACGCCATCCGCGTCAACGGCGCCATCGGCGGCTCCACCAACGCGGTGATCCACCTGATCGCGGTCGCGCGCCGGCTCGGCATCGACCTTTCCCTCGACGACTGGGATCGCCTCGGCCGCAGCGTGCCGACCATCGTCGACCTGATGCCGTCCGGCCGCTTCCTGATGGAGGACTTCTATTATGCCGGCGGCCTCAGGGCCGTGATGCGGGTGCTCGCAGAAGCCGGCCTGCTCCATACCGATGCCGCGAGCGTGGCCGGCCCCACCATCGGCGAGATCGTGGCGGATGCGCCGAACTACAATGGCGAGGTGATCCGCGGCTTCGAGGATGCGCTGACGCCGGAAGGCGGCATCGCGGTGCTGCGCGGCAACCTCGCCCCCGGCGGCGCGGTGATCAAGCCGTCGGCCGCGACCCCGGCGCTGATGCAGCACCGCGGCCCGGCGGTCGTGTTCGAGACCATCGAGCACTATTATGCCCGCATCGACGATCCCGATCTGGAGATCGACGAGAACAGCGTGATGGTGCTGAAGAACTGCGGCCCGAAGGGCTATCCGGGCATGGCGGAGGTCGGCAACATGCCGTTGCCGGCCAAGCTCCTGAAGCGCGGCGTCACCGACATGGTGCGCATCTCCGACGCGCGGATGAGCGGCACCGCCTACGGCACCGTGGTGCTGCACACCGCGCCGGAGGCCGCCGCCGGCGGCCCGCTGGCGCTGGTGCGCGACGGCGACATGATCGAGCTCGACGTCGCCGGCCGCCGGCTGCATCTCGAGGTCGACGAGGCCGAACTCGCGGCCCGCCGCGCGGCCTGGCAGCCGCCGGAGCACGCCGACATCAACGGCTACCAGAAGCTCTATGTCGAGCACGTGCTGCAGGCCGACGAAGGCTGCGACTTCGACTTCCTCACCGGCAAGCGCGAAGCCGGCATTCCCCGTCACTCACACTGAACCGGCGGCAGCGCGGACGAGGACCGATCCATGGACACCGATTTCCCGAACGCCATCTATCCGACGCTGAAGGACCGCGTGGTGTTCGTCACCGGCGGCGGCAGCGGCATCGGCGCCGGCCTCGTCGAACACTTCAGCGCCCAGGGCGCGGCGGTGACGTTCGTCGACGTGGCGGAGGAGGCCTCCCTCGCGGTCGTCGAGGCGGTGGCTGCTGCCGGCCATCGCCGGCCGGACTTCATCCGCTGCGACCTGCGCGACATCGAAGCGCTGCGCGCCGCGATCGCGACGACGGCGGAGCGGCACGGCCCGATCCGGGTGCTTCTCAACAATGCCGGCAACGACGACCGCCATCGCACCGAGGACGTGACGCCCGCCTACTGGGACGACCGCATGGCGGTCAACGTGCGCCACCAGTTCTTCGCCGCCCAGGCCGTGCGGCCGTACATGCGCGATGCCGGCGGCGGCTCGATCGTCAATTTCGGCTCGATCACCTGGATGGTCGGCGATCCCGACTGCCCGGCCTACGTCACGGCCAAGGCCGCGATCACCGGCATGACCCGCGCGCTCGCCCGCGAGCTCGGTCCCGAGCGCATCCGCGTCAACTGCATGATCCCCGGCTGGGTGATGACCGAGCGGCAGGTGCGGCTGTGGTTGACGCCCGACGGCGAGCGCCAGATCGCGGAGCGGCAGTGCCTGCCGGACCGGCTCTATCCCTCGGACATCGCCCGCATGGCGCTGTTCCTCGCCTCCGACGACAGCCGGATGTGCACCTCCCAGCATTTCATCGTCGACGGCGGTTGGGTCTGAGACCGCCTGAAGGAGCCTCAAGCATGCGTCTCGTGCAATTCAAGACGGAAGACGGCCGGCGCAAGGTCGCACTCGTCGCCCCCGACGGGGAGGCGCTGCTGCCGATCGCGGGTGCGGCGTCGGTCTACGACCTCGCGATGCGCAGCATCGAGGAGGGCGTGCCGCTCGCCGATCTCGTCGCCGCCCTGCCCCGCGAAGAGGCTGTCGACTATGCGGCGGTGCTCGCGGACGGCCGCGTGCTGCCGCCGCTCGACCATCCGGAACCGGCGCGCTTCCTCATCACCGGTACAGGCCTGACCCACACCGGCAGCGCCACGGCGCGCAACCGGATGCACGAGGTGGTGCACGGCCCGGATGCCCATGAATCCGACTCGATGAAGATCTTCCGCATGGGCCTTTCCGGCGGCAAGCCGGGCGAGGGCCGCATCGGCGTGCAGCCGGAATGGTTCTTCAAGGGCGTCGGCACCTGCGTCGTGCCGCCCGGCGCGCCGCTGGAACTGCCGGGCTATGCGCTGGCGGGCGCCGAGGAGGCCGAGATCGTCGGCCTCTATATCGTCGACCCGGCCGGCGAGCCCCGCCGGATCGGCTTCGCGCTCGGCAACGACTTCTCCGACCACGTCACCGAGGGCAAGAACTACCTCTATCTCGCCCATTCCAAGCTTCGGGACTGCTCGATCGGGCCGGAGCTGCTGATCGGCGACCTGCCGGAGGAAGTGCGCGGCCGCACCCGCATCCACCGCGACGGCGCGGTGGTGTGGGACGAGGAGTTCCTGTCCGGCGAAAGCCACATGTCGCACTCGATCGCCAATCTCGAGCACTACCACTTCCGCTACCCGATGTTCCGGCGGCCCGGCGACCTGCACGCCTATTTCTTCGGCGCCGACGCCATGAGCTACGCCTCCAACGTGCCGACGCAGGCCGGGGACGTGTTCGAGATCGAATCCCCCACCTTCGGCAAGCCGCTGCGCAACCGGATGGTGGCCGGCCCGGCGGAGACCTTCGTCTCCGTGCGGCCTCTCTGACGCCGGCCCGGGCGGGACGGGCCCGGGCTTCGATATCGCCGGCACGCCGCCTCCCCGGCCGGGCCTTCCGCCCGGCCGGGAGGCGGACCGGAGCAAACATCACCGAGAGCGCCACCCGCCGCGGCGGACAAGACGCTCCTCCATGAAAGACGAGGCCAGCAC
>JAEZMP010000669.1 GCA_023442215.1 Pseudomonadota bacterium | reverse complement strand
GTCGCGCGCATCATCATGCCGCGCAGCGTCGTGCGCCTGTCCGCAGGCCGCAGCGCGATGAGCGAGGAACTTCAGGCGCTGTGCTTCACCGCCGGCGCGAACTCGATCTTCATCGGCAGCGTTCTGCTCACCACCGAAAACCCGGCGCAGGACCGCGATTTCGCGATGCTGCGCAGGATGGGGCTGGAACTGGTGCCCTCGGTGGCCCCCGTGGCAGCCTGACACGGGAACAAGCGGGCGGGCCCGTGAGCGTGACAACAGCGCAGCGGCCCACCGCACCGCCCGCCCGCTACCACGCGCCAGAGGCCGAAAACGCAACCTGGCCAAGGCATCCGAAGTCCGGTTACCATCTAGCGGCGACCGGCCATTCCAAAAGGGTGGGGAACGGCCGAACTCGCATCTCGCCGGCACGGACGAACCGTCGAGGCCGACGACCCTGCCCGCGACCTCGAGAGCGGCACCAGACGATCCGGGCTTCCGCGATCGCTCGACCGAACCGGCCCGTTCAGCCGTCCGTCGAAAGGCTGATCGCCTTCCAGGCCTCGATTTCGGTCTTCAGCGCTTCGAGCCTGCGCGATACCAGTTCAACGGCATCGCTGCCGAGCAGCAGCTGCGGCGGCGGATTGTCGGACTCGATCAGCGTCAGCACCGCGGCCGCCAGTTTCTCGGGATCGCCGAGCTGCTTGCCGCTCCTCGCCTGCCGCGCCGCCCGGATCGGGTCGAACAGGGCATCATAATCGGCAATCGAACGCTCCGTTCGCACCATCGAACGGCCGGCCCAGTCGGTCCGGAAAGAGCCGGGACAAAGCGCCGTCACATGCACGCCGAACGGCGCCATCTCCGCGCGCATCACCTCCGAAATTCCCTGAAGGGCGAACTTGCTGCCGCAATAATAAGCGATGCCCGGCATGGTGATCATGCCGCCCATGGAGGTGACGTTGACGATGAACCCGCGGCGTCTTTCGCGAAACCGCGGCAGGAAGGCCTTGGCGACCGCGACGGCGCCGAAGACGTTCACGTCGAACTGCCGCCGCATTTCGGTCAGCGGCGATTCCTCCAGAACCCCTTCATGGCCATATCCCGCATTGTTGATGAGAACGTCGACGGGTCCGTGGTCGTCTTCGACCTTTCCGACGATATCTTCGATCCGGTCGAAATCCGTGACGTCGAGCAGCACGGATCGCCCCTCCGGCAGACGCTCGGCCAGAACGGCCCTGGCATCGTCCGACCGGACGGTGCCGATGATCCGGTGGCCCTGACGGCTCGCCGCAATCGCGATCGCCAGGCCGAAGCCGGAGCTGGCGCCGGTGATGAAAAATGTCTTCTGCGACATGGACGCCTCACTTGTTCGCCTCACGTCCATGATCAATAATATCTCGGCGCCCTCAAACCATCCGCATTCCTCTACGAAGATTGCTCATTCCTATGTCTTCCGACAAAGGCGAGACCAACGGCCCTGCCCTGACGGCCATTGCCGCCCCCCTTGCGCCGAGCCAGGGATACAATCCGACCCGGCTGCCCAACATCAGGATTCTGAAAAGCGAGGCCGTGCTTCGCGATGTGCCCGTGCTCTACAAGCCGGGTGTGGTGTTCGTTCTGCAGGGCCGCAAGCAGGGGCTGCTGGGCGGCGAGGTCTACCGCTATGATGCGCAGCACTATCTGGCGGTCTCGGTGCCAGTGCCTTTTCGCATGGAATCCGACGCCAGCCCCGAGCATCCCCTGATCGCGGTCTATGTCGATTTCGACATGACGTTGGCGGCCGACCTCGCCGCGATCGTGGCGGGGCGGCAATGCGGGGCTGATACAGCACCGGTGCGAAGCCTGACATCCAGCAGAATGACGCCGGAGATCGCGGATGTCGTGCGTCGTCTCTTGCGCGCGCTCAGCGATCCGCTCGAAGCCGACGTTCTCGGAGCAGGCCTTCTGCGGGAGTTGCATTACCGCGTGCTCGTCGGCCCGCAGGGCGCGGCGATGGTTGCGGCTTTGCGGCAGCAGGGTTCATCCGGCAGGATCATCCAGAGCCTTATCCGGCTGCGCGAGCGTTACGGTTCCAACATGACCGTTGCTGCGCTGGCGAGCGAAGCGGGCATGAGCGTCCCGTCGTACCACGTGCACTTCAAGGCGCTGACGGGAAGCAGCCCCATCCAGTATGTGAAGTCGATGCGGCTCCACGAAGCGAGACTCATGATCGCGCGCGGCGATTGGTCGATCGCCGAGATCGCCGCCCGCGTCGGTTACGCCAGCCCAGCCCAGTTCAGTCGGGACTTCAAACGGCATTTCAAGCGCACGGCGTCGCAGGAAGCCCAATGGGTGCGCGATCACCTGGGAGAGTTTATTTAGCGAGGCCGTGCCCGAACGATCTCAACGCGGCGTGCCTTTCAGAATATCGCGAACGGGCTCTGGCCACGCTGAAGAGACAGCCGGAGATGGGCATCGACTTCATAGACACCCGTTATAGACACTCGTTCCTGTGGCCCTTCCTTCTCTGAAGAATTGACCGGAGAAGCGTTTCATCGCTACAGGCGGCTGCGGGTAGCGACGAAGGCCGGGCCGACCCGGCCCGGACCGGCAGATGGGACATGCGAGGCGACTCCGATCATCTGGCGTGACCGGCCCATGCGAGCCGGGATCTGCTCGGCGCCCCGCGCATCACTCTCTGGCAGTTGCACCGGATCACTCCCGCCTTTCAGCGCGACCGAACATCAGAGCCGAGCTCGTTATGACAATGTGGCGATAGTTGGCGAAACGCCGAGAACCACGTCATTTCATTCCCACTCAATTGCTCCGCCACAATAAGCTGTTGTTTGGCCGCACAATCGCCAGTTCTACTGCGCCCCATACCGTCACCCAGAACGTCAGAAAATTATGCGTTTGATTTTGCTGGGGTTTTCCGCCGCTCCTTAAACTTCTCGCTCTCGAGGACTATCGCGGGCTATCGAGCGAGAAATGGGCATCCCAGCCGCGTCGATGAAGCACTTCCCGGTCCAGCGTGTCGGACACACTCGGATGGGCCCGTATACGCCTTTGCCCGAACCGGCGCAGGCGGTAGCACGCGCCCACGCCGGAGAGCGCCACGACGCCTTCGTGGCAGCGCTCGGGCGCAGACTCGCCAAGCGACCGAAGTTGCGGCAGGAGATTTCGGAGGACATAAACGTCATGCGGATAGGCAATAGAGCGCCGCGACGGACCGACTAAAGACCGGAACTGGCGGTGACAGACCCGTGCACCAATCAGCGATGGCCGGAACTGGGGACATTCCCGCCTGCCCGTATCGGAGACCTTGAGGTGGATTGCTGTCACTGGGGGGAGCAACCGCAGGGGCAGTCCACCGCTGCTAGGCCGATGCGGTCTCGTGTCAGTCTGGCCTCAAGCTAGCCTTAAGCAGGCGAAAGGCGCGGTCGATGAATTCCGAAAGCGGGCGTTCAGCCTCACTCTTTCGCCAATCCTCGAGCGCCAGCTTCAGCACGCCGATTGCCACCGTCGCGGTCAGGCGAAGCTCGTCACGTCGATCCGGAGCGGGCCAGACATTCTCCATGGCCTCAAGCATAGAGCAGGCCATGGCATCGAAACTTCCGCTCTTGCGCGCACGCAGCGCAGGCGAAGAGCGCAGAAGTTTGTCGACGGCCAAGGAGTCCGGTGTCTCGTATCGTGACGCCAACTTCATGAGGCAGGATCGTGCTGCAGCGATGGGAGCCTGGTCAGGAGACTCTTCGCTTATAGCTGGGCCGAGCGCCTGCGAGAATCCGCTCCCATAGGAGGAGGACAGGATGTCATCCTTGGACTCGAAATAGGAGAACAAGGTTCGCCGCGCGATCCCGGCGGTCTGCGCAATCTCGTCGAGCGTAGTCTCTTCAAACCCCTTTTCGACAAACAGCTTCAAACCGACGGTGACGATCCGCTCGTGCGTTTCTTGCCGGTTGCGTTCCCGCTTGCCGGGCGGCCTCCCTCCAGCGTCGTCCATGAATCCTTGGCTCCAGCGAATCCTTGGCTCCAGCACTTGAAATGTGCACTTAGTGCATTTAAATATATGCACTCGATGCAATATTATAGGTGGACTTGCTATGGCTCAAGCAAAAATCTGGTTCGTCACGGGGGCCTCGCGTGGGTTTGGCCACATCTGGACGGAAGCGGCCCTGGAAAGGGGCGACCGTGTAATCGCGACTGCTCGCGATACACGCGCGCTGGAAGAACTGGCTGAACGATATGGCGACAACATCCTCGCCCTCGGCTTGGACGTCACCGATCGCGCCGCGGTCTTCGAGGCGATCCGGAAAGGCCACGAACATTTCAGCCGGCTCGACGTGATCCTGTGTAATGCCGGCTATGGCTATATGAGCACGCTCGAAGAGATCGTCATCGACGAAGCGCGGGCGAACATCGAAACGAACCTTTTCGGCACCCTCTCGGTCATCCAAGCGGCGCTGCCGATCCTCCGGGTGCAGCGCAGCGGCCATATTCTCACCATGTCGAGCATCGGCGGGATCGCGAGCTTCCCGACTGGTGGTATTTATCTCGCCACGAAGTTCGCGATCGAAGCCTTGACCGAAGCGCTTGCCGGTGAAGTGGCGAGCTTCGGTATCAAGGTCACCGCGATCGAGCCTGGCAGCTTCGCGACCGGGTTTGGCAGCTCCACCAAGATGGCCCCACAGATAGCCGAGTATGATGATCTCCGGAAAGCGGCTCGCGCTTCCTTCAATCCTGCGATGACCGGCGATCCGCTGGCCACCGTCGATGCCATCATGACGCTCGTCGACTCGCAGGACCCGCCGAACCGGCTCATGCTCGGCAACTGGCTGCTGCCAATGATGAAGAAGGTTTACCAGGGGCGGATCGAAACATGGGAGAAATGGGCCGACGTCTCCAACGCCGCGCAAGGGACGCCCCGGCAAAGGGTCGACCAGGTTGAGCGGACGTCCCCTCATGGCGAGCGCTCGGACGTTATGCCGTAAAGGCGATCAGCCAGCGCCAGGCGGATCAGCAGTTGGGGCGCAAACTGATGGCCGCAATGAGATCCGCGATGTCGATCGTCTGGTTATGCGCGCACAAAAGGCGCACTGAGTCAGACGGTCTGATCGGCATCAAAGGATCGCCCCTCGGCCACATCACACTTCGTACTTTACCGCTTGTCCCGACGCAGAGACCCGGGGATTCTTTCCTGCACCCTTTGCCATGGCCGCCGCTGTGTGTGTGCCACCCATTGACGAGAAGCGCCAGAGCCACGGCTGCCATCTTCCAGGTGGGGCGTCGTACGATTATTCATAAGATCCAACTAGGCGCTCACTCCAGATCGGGGCAACTTTGAAAGCCGCGGGAAAGCCACCCAAGTCGTCGGCTATTTCCGGACAGCGAAGAACAGGCTTGTCCGACAGTCTCCACCGCTATTCAGGATCTATCGAGACGTCAGAACCGCCCATGCTACGAAACAATACTTCGCAGTATCCGAAACTACGCTCCCCTCATTCCCACTCGATCGTACCCGGGGGCTTGCTGGTGACGTCGTAGACGACGCGGTTGATGCCGCGGACTTCGTTGATGATGCGGTTGGCGACGCGGCCGAGGAAGGCCATGTCGAAGGGGAAGAAGTCGGCCGTCATGCCGTCGACCGAGGTGACGGCGCGCAGGCCGCAGACGCTCTCGTAGGTGCGGCCGTCGCCCATCACACCCACCGTCTGCACCGGCAGCAGCACCGCGAAGGCCTGCCATATGGTGTCGTAGAGCCCGGCCTTGCGGATCTCGTCGAGATAGATCGCGTCGGCCTCGCGCAGGATGTCGAGCTTCTCGGAGGTGATCGCGCCGGGGCAGCGGATGGCGAGGCCCGGGCCCGGGAACGGATGGCGGCCGACGAAGGCTTCCGGCAGGCCTAGTTCCCGGCCGAGCAGGCGAACCTCGTCCTTGAAGAGCTCGCGCAGCGGCTCCACCAGCTTGAACTTCATGCCTTCGGGTAGGCCGCCGACATTATGATGGGACTTGATGGTCACGGACGGGCCGCCGGAGAACGACACGGATTCGATCACGTCCGGATAGAGCGTGCCCTGGGCGAGGAATTCGGCATCGCCCACCGCCTTCGCCTCTTCATCGAACACCTCGATGAACAGCCGGCCGATGGTCTTGCGCTTCACTTCCGGGTCGGTCACGCCGGCAAGAGCCGAGAGGAATCGCGCGGACGCGTCGACATGGACGAGCGGAATGTTGAAGGTGCCGCGGAACAGGCTCACGACCTGCTCGGTTT
This sequence comes from Pseudomonadota bacterium, assembly GCA_023442215.1. Taxonomy (GTDB): domain Bacteria; phylum Pseudomonadota; class Alphaproteobacteria; order Rhizobiales; family Segnochrobactraceae; genus Pseudoxanthobacter. The sequence continues at coordinate 621 of JAEZMP010000669.1, read as the reverse complement.
CGCCCTTCCGCATCAGGCCGTGATCGACATAGATGCAGGTGAGCTGGTCGCCGATCGCCTCGTGGATCAGCACGGCCGCGACGGCGGAATCGACGCCGCCCGACAGACCGCAGATCACCTTGCCCTTGCCGACCTGAGCGCGGATCTTGCCGATCATCTCCTCGCGGAACGCAGCCATCGTCCACTCGCCGCCGAGACCGGCGATCTTGTGGATGAAGTTGGCGATCAGCTTCGCACCGTCCGGGGTATGGACCACTTCCGGGTGGAACATCAGGCCGAAGAACTTGCGCTTCTCGTCCTCGATCACGGCGCAGGGCGCATTGGGCGAAGCGCCCTTCACGACGAAGCCCGGCGGAAGTTCGGTGATGCGGTCGCCGTGGCTCATCCACACGACGTGGGCCTCGCCCGGGTTCCAGATGCCGTCGAACAGCGCCGACGGCTGCCTGACCTCGACCTCGGCGCGGCCGAACTCGCGATGATGGCCGCTTTCCACGGTGCCGCCGAGCTGGGCGGCCATGGTCATCTGGCCGTAGCAGATGCCGAGCACGGGCACGCCGCATTCGAACACCTGCTGCGGTGCACGCGGGCTGTCGCCATCCGGGACCGAGGCCGGACCGCCGG
>JAEZMP010000045.1 GCA_023442215.1 Pseudomonadota bacterium | reverse complement strand
GACCTCGTCGCCGGACTTGAAATTGATCGCGGCGACGGTGCCCGAGCTTTCGAGCGCGAGGTCGGCGCCGGCCTCGGCGCGAACGCTGCCGACCGCCTTGATGCTGGACTGCCAGGGCGTCAGCGCGGCCACCGCGGTGGCGACGGTCTGCGGCGGGTCACGCAGCGACGCGAGCGCCTGCTTGATCATGGTCGCCTTGAAGGTCTGGAACCCGTAAAGCGCCCCGAAGATCAGGGCGACGACGGCCAGCATGAGGATCATCCGCTTCTTCATCTGCCGTCTCTCCTTGCGGCTTCGGCACGGGGGCATTGCGAGGGGGCGTCGCAGCCCGGTCGGTGGTCCTGCGAACGATGGTCTCCGCCGCGGTGCGGCCGAGGATGCGGGGGGATCCCGCGATCAGTGGTCCTGGAAATAGCCCGCGTCCTTGCGGGGCTCGGCCTGTGCCGTCTGGTCCACGCGGTTCCACCAGCCGCCGCCGAGCGCCTGGTACAGCGCCGCCGTATCGTTGAAGCGGGCGGCCTGCGCCTTCACCCGTGCGACCACCGCCTGCTGGTAGTTCTGCTCGGCGGTCAGCACCGAGGGATAGGTAACCGCCCCGGCCAGATATTGCGTGCGCGAGATGGTCACGCTCTGCTGCGCGGCCTTCTCGTAGGCGAGCTGGGCCTTCAGCGTGCTCGCATCTGCCTCGATGGCGCGCAGGGCATCCGCCACGTCGCGGAAGGCGTTGATGACGGTGCTCTTGTATTGCGCGAACGACTGCTCGCGGGCGGCGATGGCGGCTTCCTTGTCGTGGAACAGCGTACCGCCATCGAACACCGTCTGGGCGAGGCTGCCGGCGGCGCTCCAGGCGACGGTGCCCGGCGAGAACAGCTTCTCGGGGGTGAGGCTGGCACGCGCGTAGCTGCCGGTGAGCTGCACCTGCGGCAGCATGTTGGCGACGTTCACGCCCACCGTCGCGGTCGCCTGGTGCAGGCTCGCCTCGGCGGCGCCGATGTCCGGGCGCTGCCGCACGAGCGCCGACGGCACGCTCACCGGCAGGTCGCGCGGCAGGGTCAGGCCGGAGAGATTGACGTGCTCGCCGTGGTCCTCGCTGGGCAGCCGGCCGAGATAGGCCATCAGCTGGTTGCGCTGCTGGGCGAGCTGCTTCTGCAGTGGCGGCAGCGTCGCCTGGGTCTGGGCGAGATTGGACTGCTGCGACAGCACGTCGGACTGCGCCACGGCGCCGAGCTCGAACTGGCGCTGCACCAGCGTGAGCTGTTCCTGCTCCGACTTGATGATGTCGTTGGTCGCGTCGATCTGCGCGCGCAGGGAGGCGTCGGTGATGGCGGCCGTCACCACGTTCGAGGTCAGGGTGAGATAGGTCGCTTCCAGCTGGAAGCGCTGGTAGTCCGCCTGCGCGTTCAGCGCCTCGACTTCGCGCCGCGTGCCGCCCCAGACATCGAGCGCGTAGCTGACGCTGACCGAGGTGTTGAACAGATTGTAGGGTCCGGTGTTGCCGTTCTGGCCCTGGCTCGCGAGCGCCGCGACCTCGCGGGTGGCGCTGCCATCGGCCGAAACCTGCGGGAACAGGGCGCCTTCCTCGGCGAGCGCCGCCTCGCGCGCTTCCCTGAGGGCCGCCTGGGCCGCCGCGATATCGGGATGATTGCGGATGGCCTCGGCCACGAAGGCATCGATCTGCTTGTTGCGGAACACCTGCCACCATTCACCCGGCAGATCGCGGCCGGAGAGGAAGGCCTGGCTGCTGCCGCCGTGGACGTCCGCGGACACGGTGGGGCGCGGCGTGCCCTCGGGCAGGTAGCCCATCACGTTGGGCGCGGCGGGCGCCACGAAGTTCGGTCCCACCATGCAGCCGCTCAGAAGGAGCAGGGAAGCGACGATGGTGCTTCCGCGCAGGCAGGTGGTGGCCGGGGAGAGGGGGCGATGGTCTCGCATGATCGATGGCACCCGCAGGATCCAATCTGAACTAAACCGTTCAGTTTGATTATCGGGTATGCCCGGGCCGCGCCAAAGTCAATATGGACTAAACCGTTCAGTTCATATAAATCGCGGCCATGTCAGAAAGCGAGATACCAGCCGTTGCAGCCCGGCAGGTTGCCACCGTCCTGCCTCCGAAAGCCCGGGAGTCGCTGAAGGCGGCTCGCGTGGTGTTCCTGGAGGCGGGGTACGACGGCGCCACGATGGATGCGATCGCGCGTGTCGCCGCGATCTCCAAGGCGACGCTCTATGCGCATTTTCCCGGCAAGGCCGCCCTGTTCGAGGAACTGATCCGCGTCGAATGCCGGGCGGTCAACGCCAGGCTCTACGTTCCGGACCCGCAGAACGCGTCGGTCGAGGCCGAGTTGCGGACGGTGGTGGACAACTACCGGCGCATCTTCACGCAGCGGGAAGGGCTCGACATCTTCCGCATCCTGATTCCGGTCGCGCCGCGGTTTCCCCGTCTTGTGCAGGTGTTCTACGAGGAGGGGCCCGGCGCCGCGATCCGCCAGATCGCGGCCTATCTGGCCGCGCTCGACCGCGCCGGGCATTTGCGCATCCCCGATCCCGAACTGGCGGCGCACCAGCTTCTCGCCCTCATATCGGAAGACGCCAGGCTCTCGGCCACGCTCTCCCTTCCGCCCCTGCCGGAGAGCCAGGCGGAGCCGCTGATCGCCTCCGGAATCGCGATGTTCCTCACCTTCTACAAGGCCTGATCGCGCCCGTGCATCCGGCTCCCGCCTGCCTGTGGTTGCGGCGGCGGCACGGTATCGGGCCGGCGGTCACTTCGCGCGCTCCGGCGGGTTGGCCGGCACCATCCGCGCGCGGACGATGCCCTGCAGATGCGCGAGAAACGCGCGGACGGCGGGATTGGAGCGGCGGCTTTGCGGCCAGAGCGCCGTGATGTTGTGCCGTTCGACCGCATAGGCGGATAGCACGGGCACCAGATCGCCGCGCGCCACATAGGGCGCCGCGATGAAGCTCGCGCTGATGCCGATGCCGCCACCGGCCACGAGCGCGGCGATCAGCGCCTCGCTCGCATCCACCACGATGCCGGAGGCCGGCACCACCTCGATCTCGCGGTCTCCAATGCGGAACGGCCAGCGCAGTACATGGCCGGTGCTCTGATAGCGGAAGTTGACGGTGTCGTGCGCCTCCAGGTCGTCGGGATGCGAGGGCGTGCCCCGCGCGGCGAGATAGGCGGGCGAGGCGAAGCAGCAGAGCAGGTGCGGCGCCAGCCGGCGCGACAGCAGCCGGGAATCGCCGGGATCGCCGATCCGCACGGCGACGTCGATGCCGTCCTCGACGATGTCGACGAACCGGTCGCTCAGCCGCAGGTCGACCTCCACGTCGGGGTGGCGCGCGCGGAACGCCGGCAGGGCCGGGGCGATCAGGTGGATGCCGATCGGCAGGGAGGCCGCGACCCGCAGCGTGCCCGAAGGCTCCGACCGGGCGGCCTTCGCCATCTGCTCGATCTCCTCCGCGGACCGGAGCAGGGCGAGGGCGCGCTCGTGCAGGTCGCGCCCTTCCGGGGTCAGCGTCAGCGAACGGGTGGTGCGGGTGAACAGGGCGATGCCGAGGGCCTTCTCCAGCCGCTGGATGCTCTTGCTCACGGCCGAGGGTGAGATCGCCAGCGACCGCGCGGCGGCGGTGTAGCTGCCCATCGATCCGGCGCGCGCGAACGCGATCAGTCCGGTCAGCCGTTCGAGTGCAATCTGTTCCTTCATGGCATAACTAAAGCGATATCTGGCACGATTATCAATTCCTGCCCTTCGGATCATATCTCCCGGACGATGATTTTCCGATGGAGCAGGCAATGACCGACAGCATGAAGGCAATTCGGCTGCACGCCTTCGGCGGCCCCGAGGTGCTGCGCTACGAGGATGCACCCCGGCCCGTTCCCGGCCCCGGCGAGGTTCTGGTGCGGGTCCATGCGGCCGGCCTCAATCCGCCGGACTGGTATCTCCGCGACGGTTACCGCTCGCTGCCGCCGGAATGGCAACCCTCTCCCGTCTTTCCGCTGATCCTGGGATCGGACGTGTCCGGCGTGGTCGAGACGGTCGCTCCGGGCGTGGCAGGCTTCGCTCCCAGCGACGAGGTCTACGCGATGGTGCGCTTCCCGGCCGATGCCATGGAGGGCAACAAGGCCTATGCCGAATATGTCGCCGTGCCGGCATCGGACCTCGCGCGGAAGCCGGCCGGCATCGATCATGTCCATGCGGCAGGCGCCCCGATGTCGCTGCTTACGGCCTGGCAGTTCCTGATCGATCTCGGCCACGACGCGCCGAACCCGTTCCAGCCCAAGGCGCACGTTCCGCCGCCGCTCGACCGCAGGACCGTTCTGGTCAACGGGGCGGGCGGCGGCGTCGGCCATCTGGCCGTGCAGCTCGCCCGCTGGAAGGGCGCGCGCGTCATCGCCGTGGCGTCGGGCAAAAACGAGGGGCTGATGCGCGAACTCGGCGCGGACCGGTTCATCGACTACACGCAGGTCGCGGCGGACGAGATCGTGCGCGACGTGGATGTCGTGCTCGATACGGTGGGCGGCGGGCAAACCGGCCGCTTTCTCGCCACCCTGAAGCGGGGCGGCTTCCTCCTGCCGGTCTACCCGCTCGGCTTCGCCGGCCAGGACGAGGCGGAAAAGCGCGGCATCACGGTCTCGACGACCCAGGTTCGCGCCAGCGGCGCGCAACTCGCCGAAGCCGCCCGCCTGCTCGACGACGGCACGGTCCGCGTCGTCATCGACAGCACCTTTCCGCTCGCGGAGGCGGCGCGGGCGCACGAGCGGGCGGCGCGCGGCGGCATCCAGGGCAAGATCGTCCTCACCGTGGCGTGACGCGAATGCAGGGCGGCATGCCATGACCGAAGCCGACGAGGCCATTTCCCGGCCTGAAGGAGAGCATCCGATGCTGATCGTCGCAGGCCATGTTCAGGTCGATCCAGGCGATCTGGACGCTTTCACCGCCGATATCGAGGCTCTGGCGCGCCGCAGCCGGCAGCGCGACGGCAACCAGTTCTATGCCGTCGCCGTCGACGATCGCGATGCCGGGCGCCTCCTCGTCGTCGAGCGCTGGCGGGACCAGACGTCGCTTGCCGCTCACCTGCGCGCGTCCGACACGCGTGACTTCGTCGCCCGGTGGCAGGACCGGATGAGGGCGGACATTCTCAAATACGACGCGACCAATGGGCGGCCCGTCGTGGAGGATTGAGGACGAGAAGCGTCACGGACGATGAAATATCGTCCGTGACCATTCGCGGCTGGCGTTCGCGCGGCTTTTCAGGTCACAATCCGGCAGATCCCACCGGGAACGGACAAAGTCGCGATGGCCCTCGAGATCGAGCGGAAATTCCTCGTCAAGGACGATGCCTGGCGGAAGGAGGCGCGCAACCCGGTCGATATCCGGCAGGGCTATTTCGTCCGCACGCCGATGGTGGTCGCCCGCATCCGCATCGCCGGCGACAAGGCCTTCATCACCATCAAGGGCGCGGTGTCGGACCGGGTGCGCCACGAGTTCGAATATGAGGTTCCCCGCACGGACGCCGAGCAGATGCTGAAGCTGTTCCCATCCGAGCCGGTGATCGAGAAGGTCCGCCACGAGGTCGTCCACCGTGGCGCGCTGTGGACCGTCGACGAGTTCGGGGGCGCCAATGCCGGTCTGGTACTGGTGGAGATCGAGCTTCGCCACCCCGACGATCACGTCGACATGCCGGCGTGGATCGGCACCGAGGTGACCGGCGATCCGCGATACCAGAACTCCAATCTGGTGAAGCATCCGTTCTGCGAGTGGCAGGCGGGCAAGGCCGGCGGCTGAGCGGCCGGGACCGGGATCACCGCGCGCCCGCGAGACGCGGGACGGGAAATCGCCGGCCGGTACATTGCGGTTTAAGTACCGTGCCGATAGCATCCGCGCGCTTCAACGGCTCGCGGCCCTGCCGTCGAGTCGCTCCCTGACCGAGGATCGTTCCGGATGACCGACACCAAGCCCGCTTCCTCCGCGCTTTCCGCCAAGCCGATGTCCGTTCGGATCGGCTACGGCGCGGCCGGCATCGGCAATCTCTACGAGGCGGTTCCCGAGGCCGTCGCGGA
>JAEZMP010000377.1 GCA_023442215.1 Pseudomonadota bacterium | reverse complement strand
TGGTGGAGTAGGCGAGCAGGCCCTTGATGTCCTGCTGGAAGATCGCGAAGTACGCGCCGAGCAGCAGCGTCGCCATGCCCGCGAAGCCGACGATGGCGAACCACTCGTAGGTGTCGGCGAGCACCGGCCACATCCGGGCCATCAGGAACACGCCGGCCTTCACCATGGTCGCCGAGTGCAGGAACGAGGAGACCGGCGTTGGCGCGGCCATCGCGTTCGGCAACCAGAAATGGAACGGGAACTGCGCGCTCTTGGTGAAGGTGCCGAGGAGGAACAGCAGTAGAATCGGCAGATAGAGGCTGCTGTCGCGGATGACGTTGCCGGAGGCGAGCACCGTATCGAGATCGTAGCTGCCGACGACGTGGCCGATCAGGAGCATGCTGGCGAGTAGCGCCAGCCCTCCCGCCCCGGTGACCGTCAGCGCCATGCGCGCGCCGTCGCGCGCACCCGCATTGCTCGACCAGTAGCCGATCAGCAGGAACGAGAACAGGCTCGTCAGCTCCCAGAACACGACGAGCTGGATCAGGTTGCCCGACAGAACGACGCCGAGCATCGACCCCATGAAGGCGAGAAAGAAGGCGTAGAAGCGCGGCACCGGATCGTCCGGCGACATGTAGTAGCGCGTATAGAGAACCACCAGAAGGCCGATCCCGGTGATGAGGACGGCGAACATCCATGCATAGCCGTCGAGGCGCAGGATGATATCGAGCCCAAGCTCCGGAACCCATGGAATCACGTAGCGCAGCACGCCGCCGTTATCGACCGCCGGATAGGACGCGATGATCAGGGCGAGCAGACCGAACGTGGTAAGGCCCGACAGCCAGGCCCCGGCATCCCTCGCCTTGGCCCGCAGCGAGATGGCGGCGATGCTGGCGATGAAGGGCAGCAGGATCAGCAAGACAAGGGACGCGCCACCCTGCATTCAGGCAATCACCTTTGAATGGAACTGAAATGATACCGCTCAATGTCACCGATTACGGCTGGCGATGCAATCGTCTCCGGCCTCGGCAGAACCGTTGTAGCGGCGGCCGGTTCCGAACTCCGGCACACGCCGCCACCGCTGGTTTCGCCCTTCGCGCCGCACGAATCTGACCCGCCGGCACCATCACCGCATGGATGTCACGGCGCGCACCGTAGAGACTTTCGCTCAATGATAATCCCGTGAGCCCGGCTTTCCGCGCGCGACCGGAGTGGGGGTGCGAGGAGTGCGGAGCGGCCGCCGCCTGGGCCGATACGCGAGGGATGCCTGTGCGGCGCGACCCGGCGATTCGATCCGGCAACAGACGGAGATCCGCGCGCCGACACGGCCGAGGCAGCTTCTCCGGCATCTCGCCTCGTGGATGGACCACTGGTCTCGCGACTCTCACGGTCGGTGCCGGCCGGATGTCCCCAGCCGCTCGCATTTCACCCGCTTGACAAAACCCTCGTCCTTCCGCTTCCTTAGCTGGTCTACTGGTTCAACCAGTTGATCAGAGGAACCATGCCCCAGCCCGCCAGCTCATCGCAGGCCATTCCGCTGACGGAGATCCAGGCGTTTCGCGATGGCATCGTGAAGCGCTCGATCAAGACCGTCATCAGCGAGAAGATCGCCGGCCTGATCGCCTCCGGCATTCTGCAGGTCGGCGATGCGCTTCCGAGCGAGCGGGAGCTTGCGGCGGCTTTGAACGTCAGCCGCGAGGCGGTCCGCGGTGGCATCCAGATCCTCGCCACCCAGGGCGTGCTCGAGGTTTCTCATGGGGCGCGGACGCGCGTGCTCCGGGCGGATGTCGGGCCGGTGACGATCGGTCTCGCGATGGCCCGGGCGGTGGACGCCTACGACATCGATTCCGTGCATTCGGCCCGCCTTCTGGTCGAGAGGCAGGTGGTGGCCGATGCGGCGCGCGCCATCGACGACGACACCCTCGCCACGCTGGAGAGCCTTCTGGAGGCGCAGCGGCTGTCGCTCGACGATCCCGTGCGGTTCCTGATCTGCGACCGCGAGTTCCACACCACGATCTACCGGGTGTCCGCGAACCCGCTGCTCGCCGATTTCTCCACCGACCTCTACGGCTACATGATGGAATATCGCCGCCGCGTCGTGGCGCGGCCGGGCGCCATCGCCGCGAGCTACGACGACCATCTCGCCATCGTGGCGGCGCTTCGCCTCCACGATCCGGAACGCGCCGTGGAGGCATTCGCCATCCACACCGGGCGCATCTACAGCACCACCCAGTCCATCTTGACGGCGGAGGATTGAGGGGCGCCCAAGCCCCGGCACTCAGGCGCGCCTCGCGTTCGGACGGCTTCGTCCGCCCGACGGGAAGCGCTCCATTCCACGACGTGGGCATGCCCGGTGCCGCCGGCGCAATGCCCGACCGTCCGAAGCGCGGGCCGGTTTGCCGGCCGGAGCCGGCATCCGGCCCGTGCGCTGCGGAGAGCTGAAAACAACCGGCCGCGACGCCATCCCCCGAAGGCGGGCGAGCCGAAAAATCACACATGGGAGGAAATTCACGATGGAACGCAGGACATTCCTGAAGATCGCCGCCAGCACCCTCGCCGTTGCCGGCGCCGGAGCCGCCGGCCTGTTCCCGGCCGCCGCGGCCGACAAGAGCATCGTCTATCTCACCCCGGGCCTCGACCTGCCGTTCTGGCGCTTCCTGTCCAAGGGCGTCGAGGCGGCGGTCACCAAGCAGGGCTATTCGTTCCAGGCGCTCGATTCCCACAACAGCGCCCAGACGCAGCTCCAGAACGCCCAGGACTCGATCGCCCGCGGCGTCGCCGGCATCGTGATCTCGCCGACGGATTCCTCGACCGCGCCGAGCGTCCTGACGCTTGCCAAGCGCGCCAACATCCCGGTGGTGATCGCCGATATCGGCACCAACAGCGGCGACTACGCCTCGTTCATCAGCTCCGACAACTATCGCGGCGCTTTCGATGTGGGCAAGGCGCTGGCCGCCGCCCTGAAGAAGAAGGGCTGGGAGGACGGCTCCGTCGGCATCGTTGCGATCTCCCAGGCGCGCAAGAACGGCCAGGCCCGCACCAAGGGCTTCCTCGACGGCCTGAAGGAAGGCGGCTTCACCGGCAAGGAAGCCGGCCTGCAGCAGATGCAGAGCTACACCGCCGATGAGACCTTCAAGTTCACCCAGGACATGCTGACCGCCAATCCCGGCATGCGCGGCCTGTTCGTGCAGACCGACCAGCCCGCCATCGGCGCGCTGCGCGCCATCAAGGCGGCGCGCCGCAACGGCGAGGTTCTGGTCGCGGCCTTCGACGGCATTCCGGAGTTCGTCGATCTGCTGAAGTCGGGCGAACTCGTCGTCTCCGGCATGCAGCAGCCCTACCTCATGGGTGAGCGTTCGGGCGAGGCGATGCTCGAGGTGCTGTCCGGCAAGACGCCGCCGAAGGAGATCGTGGTGCCGATCCTCGCGGTCACCAGCGAGAACATCGAGAAGGAACTGCCGACCGTGCGCCTCACGGTGTTCGCGAACGAGGTCTGATCCCGCACAGCCCTCCGCCGCCGCGGACGATCCGTTCCGCGGCGGCACCCGGGCCGTGCCGGCAGGTTTCCCCCGTCCGTCCGTGCAAACGCGCCCGGTGCGCCGTCCCGGCTCCACGTCCGGGACGGCGCCTGCGGGCATCGAGGTTCCGACGATGCAGTCCTCCGCGCCATCCAGCGCACCGCTCCTTGTCGCCAGCGGCATCTCGAAGACGTTCGGCCGCACGCGCGCACTCGCGGGCGCCGAGTTCGAACTGGTCGAAGGCGAGATTCACGGCCTTCTCGGTGCGAACGGCGCCGGCAAGTCGACGCTCTCCAAGGTCATTTCCGGCCACTACACCGTGGATTCCGGCACGCTCACCTTCGCGGGCCGCCCGATCGTCCTGAACGGCACCCGCGACGCGCTCCGCAACGGCATCGCGATCGTGATGCAGGAGACGAGCCTCGTCCCGGACCTGTCGGTGCTCGAGAACATCTTCCTTCCCGAACTCGGCACGCGCGGCCGTCTCGACCGCGGCGCGCTCAGGAAGCGCGCGGAGTCGATTCTGGAAGAACTCGGGCAGAACGACACCCTGCCGCTCGATCTCGAGGTGCGGCGGCTGTCTTCGGCCCAGAAGCAGCTCGTCGAGATCGCCAAGGCGCTCGGCATCAGCGCCCGGCTGATGATCTTCGACGAACCGACGGCGTCGCTCAGCCCGGGCGAGGTCGAGCGGCTGTTCGATATCATGGGCCGCCTTCGCGCCTCCGGCCGCGGCCTCATCTTCGTTTCCCACCGCCTCGAAGAGGTGTTCTCGCTCACGGACCGCGTGACGGTGATGCGCGAGGGCCGCACCGTGATGAAGTCGCGCCCGACGGCCGATCTCACCCAGCCGGAGCTGATCCGCGCCATGGTGGGCGCCGAACTCGGCTCCATCTACGAGCATCGCGGCACGGCCGAGCACGGCGCGTTCGGGCCGGTGGCACTGGAGGTGAAAGGCCTCGCGGCGCCGCCGGAAGTGAAGGACGTGTCGTTCACCGTCCGCAAGGGCGAGATCGTCGGGCTCGGCGGCCTCGTCGGGGCCGGGCGCTCCGAAACCGTGGAGGCGGTGTTCGGCCTTCGCCGCCGCAGCGCCGGAACGGTCTCGGTCGCGGGCAAGCCGCTGCCGGACCACCGTCCCCAGGCGTCCATTCGCGCCGGTGTCGGCTTCGTGGCGGAAGACCGCCGCACCCAGAACATCGTCCCGGATCTCTCGGTGAAGGAGAACCTGCTGCTCGCCCATCTCGGGGCGCACAAGGGGTTCTTCTGCAATTACCGCTCCCGCGAGCGCAAGGCGACCGAGCTTCTGGCCGAACTCGGCCTCCCGGCCGACCGGCTGCTCGACGCCTCGATGCTGAACTTCTCGGGCGGCATGCAGCAGAAGATCATCATCGCGCGCTGGCTGCTGCTCGACCCGCAGGTGCTGATCCTCGACGAGCCGACCAAGGGCGTCGACATCGGCGCGCGCGCCTCGATCTATGCCATGCTCCGCGAGGTCGCCCGGCGGGGCGTTGCCGTTGTGGTGGTCTCTTCCGACTTCGAGGAACTGCTCGGCCTCAGCGACCGGATCGTCGTCATCAGCGACGGTCGCTCCGTGGCCGACTTGCCGAGCGCGATGCTCGACGAGGAGAAGCTCACGCTTCTCGCCGCGCCGCGCACCTCGATGGCGCGCAACACGGCGCTGCTCGGGGACCTCACCCGCAGTTACGGCGGCGCCGGCTTCTGGGCGCTGCTGGAAGACGACCGCCTGATCTGCCTCAACGCCGTCGTCGCCGATGCCGACGCTGACCCCGGCTTCAAGGCGGGCGATGCCGCCTTCATGGCCGACACCCGCATTCCCGAGGCGCTTCGCCGGCGCGACGAGGGCTTCGTCACCGAGGCCGCCGGCGGCGGCCGCAGCACGCTGATGATGCCGATGCGCAGCCCGCGCGGCCACGATCTCGGCTGGGTCGGCCTCAGCTTGCCGGAAGGCCGACCGCTGCCGTCGCCGGACGCCATCAAATCCCGCATTTCAACCATGGCGGCAACGCTATGAGCCGCAAGGAGCCGATATCCATGGGCACCGCATCCCTCGCTTCCCCCGCGCCGAAGACACGGATGAGATCCGTCTTCCGCCGGCTCGAAGTGCGCATGGTGCTGCTGGCGGCGGTCATCGCCATCTGCCTGTCGATGCTGTCGCCCTATTTCCTCACCCAGTCCAACATCTTCAACATGCTGGACCAGTCGGTGGTGATCGGCATCGTCGCCGTCGGCATGACGTTCGTCATACTCACCGGCGGCATCGATCTCTCGGTCGGCTCGGTCGCGGGCCTGACGGGCATCATCCTCGGGCTCGCGCTGCGCGAGATGCCGATCGTGCCGGCCATCATGCTGGCAGTCGCCGCCGGCGCGGCGATCGGGCTGATCTCGGGCCTGCTGATCCACCTGTTCGGGCTCGCGGCCTTCGTCGTCACCCTCGGCATGATGGCGATCGCCCGCAGCCTCGCCTACATCCTGTCCGGCCAGACCGCGATTTCCGACATCCCTGAGGCGATGCAGCAGATCGTCTACACCACGGTGCTGGGCATTCCGACCAACGTGCTGTTCCTGCTCGCGCTCTACGCCGCCGCCTGGCTCTACCTGACCTATACCAAGGGCGGGCGCACCATATACGCGGTCGGCTCCAACCGGGAAGCGGCGCGGGCGGCGGGCCTCAACACGCTGTTCTATTCCGTGCTGCCCTATGTGCTGTCGGGTGCGCTGTCCGCGGTCGCCATCACGTTCTCGATCAGCCAGCTTCTGTCGGCCGACCCGCTGATGGGCAACGCCATGGAACTCGACACCATCGCCGCGGTGGTGATCGGCGGCGCCAGCCTCTATGGCGGTCGCGGCTCTGTCATCGGCACGCTGATCGGCGTGTTCATCATGGTGATGATCCGCAACGGCCTCAACCTGATGGGCGTCTCGCCGTTCTGGCAGGGTTCGGCCATCGGCACCATCATCATCGTCGCGCTGCTCGCGGAGCGGCTTGTCAGCAGCCGGGTGGAACGATGAGCACCGAAACCCGATCCGTCGAGGCGCCCTCCCTGGCCGTCCGCCTGTTCGGCACCGAGGAGCCGGTCGCCCCGCTCCACATCCTCAAGGCCGGCGACCTCACCGCCGAGCTCGACGCCGGCAACCTGCGCCACATCCGCTATGGAGGCGTCGAAATCATCCGCGCGGTGTCCTTCATCGTGCGCGACCGCAACTGGGGTACCTACAATCCCCGCATCGCCAATTTCGACCTCACGGAGATGCCGGAAGGCTTCCGGGTTTCCTATGACGCGGTCGCCGAAGACGACACCCAGCGCCTGCGCTACCGCGCCACCATCGACGGCCACGCCAACGGGCGCCTGACGTTCTCGGCCGAAGCCGTCACCGAGACGGACTTCCTGACCAACCGCACCGGCTTCGTCGTGCTGCATCCGCTCGTCGGCGTCAGCGGCCAGCCGGTGACCGTCGAGCATGTCGACGGGACCGTGGAGGAAAGCGTGTTTCCGGCGCTGATCGATCCGGTCCAGCCGATGAAGGACCTGCGCGCGCTCACCCACGAGGCCGCGCCGGGCCTCGGCGTCACCTGCCGGATGGAAGGTGACGCCTACGAGATGGAGGACCAGCGCAACTGGACCGACGCCTCGTACAAGACCTATGTGCGCCCGCTCGCGCGGCCGTGGCCCTACACGATCCTGGCCGGCGAGACCATCGCTCAGTCGGTCGGCGTCACCGTGACGGGCCGGCCTGCGGTGACGGCCGACACGGGCGACGCGCGCGTGTCCATCGGCGCGCCGGAAGGGACGGTCCCCGGCCTCGGTCTGGGGCTCGATCCCGACGAAATCGACCCGACTCTCGCCAATATCGGCCCCGTCTCCGGCGCCGGCGTCGCCGTCGCGGTCTGCCACTACGACCCGCGTCGCGGCCACGACCGCGAGACGCTGAAGCGGCTCGCCGAGACGGCCGCGAAGATCGGCGCGGAGCCGTGGCTCGAGGCGATCGTCACCTCGGTCGATGGCTTCGAGGCCGAAATCGCCGCGCTCGGCGAGGCGGTGGCCTCGATCGGCAGCCCGTTCAGCACGGTGCTGGTCTCTCCGGCGCCGGACCTGAAGTGCACGCTACCCGGCAGCCCGTGGCGCCCGCCCCGCCGCCGCGCGATTTCTTCTCCGCGGCCCGCGCGGCGTTCCCCGGCGTGCGGCTCGGCGGTGGCATGTTCAGCTACTTCACGGAGATGAACCGCAAGCGCCCGCCGGTGGACCTCATCGATCTCCTGAGCTTCACCACGACCGCCACGCTCCACGCCGGCGACGACCACTCCATCGTCGAGGGGCTGGAATCGCTGCCGGCGATGGCGGCCAGCACCCGGGCGATCGCCGGGGAGAAGCCCTATGCGGTCGGGCCGAGCGCCATCGGGATGCGGATGAACCCGTACGGCGACGCGCCGATGGCCAATCCCGGCAACATCCGCCAGGCGATGAACTACAACGATCCGCGCCACCGCGGCCTGCTCGGCGCCGCCTGGGCACTCGGCTTCTTCGCGCGGTTCGCCGCCGGTGGCGCCGAAACCGTGACCCTCGGCGGGGCCACCGGCCCGTTCGGCCTTCTTCACACGCCGCGACCGTGGCCGCAGCCGTGGTTCGACGACGCCGGCGGGCTGTTTCCGATCTATCATGTGCTGCGCGGGCTTGCGGCGCTGAAAGGGGCGCCGCGGCTCACCGTCGACGCCCCGGCCACGCTGGAGGCGATCGCCGCCGAAGCCGACGGCGGCCGTACCCTGTGGCTGGCGAACCGCACGGCGGAACCGCAGAGCGTCGTCATCGACGGTGCGGTGCGCGACGCGAGCGTGATCGACGCCGACAGCTTCGTCGAGGCCGCCCGCACTGCCGACGCAGTCGACGTTCTCGCCCGGCCGCTCCAGAATGGCACGCTCCGGCTCGGTCCCTACGCCATCGCGCGCCTTCGCCTGTCCTGAATTTCCGTTCTTTCGAGGTTCTTTCCCATGCATGTTCTCATCATCGGCGCCGCCGGCATGGTCGGCCGCAAGCTGATCGGCCGTCTGGTCGAGGCCGGCCAGGTCGACGGCCGCGAAATCACCGCGCTGACGCTGGCCGACGTGGTTGCGCCCGAGCGGCCGGCCGGTTTCGGCGGCAAGGTCGAGACGCTGACCGTCGATCTCTCCGCGCCCGCCACCGCCGAGACGCTGATCGCAGGCCGCCCGGACCTCATCTTCCATCTCGCCGCCATCGTCTCCGGCGAGGCCGAGGCCGATTTCGACAAGGGCTACCGCATCAATCTCGACGGCACCCGGCAACTGTTCGATGCGATCCGCCTCGCCGGCCTCGCCTTGCCCTACCGGCCGCGGGTGGTGTTCACCTCGTCGATCGCGGTGTTCGGCGCCCCGTTCCCCGAGAAGATCGGCGACGAGTTCTTCCAGACGCCGCTGACGAGCTACGGCACGCAGAAGGCGATCTGCGAACTGCTGCTGGCCGACTATTCCCGCCGCGGCTTCTTTGACGGCATCGGCATTCGGCTTCCCACCATCTGCATCCGCCCCGGCCGGCCGAACAAGGCGGCCTCCGGCTTCTTCTCGAACATCCTCCGCGAGCCGCTGAACGGCGAGGAAGCCGTGCTGCCGGTCTCGCCCGACGTCCGCCACTGGTTCGCCAGCCCGCGCGCCGCGGTCGGCTTCCTGATGCACGCGGCCACGCTCGATCTCGGTCGCGTCGGCCCGCGACGCAGCCTCAACATGCCCGGCCTCTCGACGACGGTCGGAGAAGAGATCGCCGCCCTCGGCCGTGTCGCCGGCGAGCGCGCCGTGAAGCTGATCCGCCACGAGCCGGACGAGACCATCATCCGCATCGTCGACGGGTGGGCGCAGGATTTCGACCCCGCGCGTGCGATCGCCCTCGGCTTCACCGCCGACAAGAGCTTCGACGACATCATTCGCGTGCACATCGAGGACGAACTCGGCGGCCGCATCGCCGCCTAAAGCGTATCCCGTTCAGATCGAACCGATCTGAACGACAAGGATATGCTCAAGCCTTTGAATCTGGAGCGATTTCTTGTCGATCTGATGATTCCACCAGATCGGAAAGCGCTCTCACGGCACCCGAATATCGAGACAGCAGGATGATCGATCATGACTGACAGCGGAAAGGTTGCCCTCGTCACGGGCGCCGGCACGGGCATCGGCAAGGCCGTGGCACTGGCGCTCGCCGGGGCCGGATACCGGCTGGTGGTAACCGGCCGGCGCCGCGAGCCGCTGGAGGCCGTCGTCGCCGAGGCGGGCGGCGAGGCCGTCGCGATCCCGGCCGACATCACGGACCCGACCTCGGTTGCGGCGCTTTTCGAGGCGATCCGCCAGCGGTTCGGCCGGCTCGACGTGCTCTTCAACAATGCCGGCGCCATTGCGCCGCCGGTCAATATCGAAGACCTGTCGGTCGAGCAGTGGAAGACGGTGATGGATACCAACGTCACCGGCGTGTTCCTCTGCACGCAGGCGGCGTTCCGGCTGATGAAGGACCAGAACCCGCGCGGCGGCCGCATCATCAACAACGGCTCGGTGTCGTCCGAACGGCCCCGGCCGAATTCGGCGCCCTATGCGGCGTCAAAGCACGCGGTGCTCGGGCTCACCCGGTCCACCGCCATCGACGGGCGTAAATACGACATCGCCTGCGGCCAGATCGACATCGGCAACACCGAGACGCCGATGGCCTCGCAGATGAAGAAGGGCGTGCTGCAGCCCGACCTCTCCATCAAGGTGGAGCCGACCTTCGACGTCAGCCACGTCGCCGACGCGGTGCTCTACATGGCCGGCCTGCCGCTCGACGCCAACGTGCTGCAGATGACGGTGATGGCCACCAAGATGCCGCTCGTCGGCCGCGGCTGACAACGGCGGCACCACCAATGCGCATCCTGCCGGGGACGTCCGAACGGAGGTCTCCGGCAGGCCGCGACCGCTGAATGGCGCCGGGTCGGCGCCGACGTCCGTGCGCTTCAGTCCTGCGAAGGCTCCGCCACCGCCCCGGTTGGAATGACGACGAGCTCGCTGACACAGACATGGGCGGGCAACGTGGCGACGTGCAGCACCAGATCCGCCAGATCAGACGGCTGTAGCATCCGCCGACGTCCTTCCGCATCCGCAGGCGCCGGCCGCTTGTCGATGATCGGCGTGGCGACTTCGCCCGGGCAGATCACCGTCGCGCGGATGCCGTTGTGCATTTCCTCGAGATTGATGCTGTGGCTCATCGCCACCACGCCGTGCTTCGCAGCGGTGTAGGACGAGCCGGATATGGCCCCGACGTGGCGACCTGCAATCGAGCCGGTCGTGATGATCAGGCCCTGTCTCTGCCGGCGCATGATCGGCAGGGCGGCGATGACGGTGTGGAAGGCGAGCTTGAGGTTGCCGTCCAGCACCTCTTCAGCGCCCGCCTCGTCGAGTTCCTGCCAGCTGCGGCGTGGAATGTTCGTGCCGGCATTGTTGACGACGATGTTGAGCCGCCCGGCCTCGCGCTCGATGGCGCTGGCGATCCCGGCCGCCACGCCGGGCAGGGACAGATCGCCCGGCAGGACGCTCACCCGACCCCCGGCGGCATCGATCCCGTCGGCGACGCCCTGAAGCGCATCCACACGTCTCCCGGTGAGGAAGACCCGGGCGCCGGCGCCCGCAAGTGCCGCCGCCGCTGCCGCGCCGATGCCGCTTCCCGCGCCCGTGACCCAGGCGACCTTGCCGTTCAACGCACCCATTTCCGTCTTCCTCCCAAGTCCGTCTTCTTCCCAAGTCCCGCTTTGTTCCATGGCCGCCGCAGGCGGCGGTCCTTCACTGCGCCGCCGTGCGCGACTTCATCGGTTCGGCGGCGACTGCACCACAGGCCACCGGCTGCGTCCATGCGCCGCCGCGGCCTTGTAGACAGCGGCGGCCATCAGCATCAGCGCAGGCGAAGCTCCGCCACCTGATCGGCGGTCAGCGGCCGCACCCGGCGTCCGTCGAGCATCAGGAACAGCCGCGCGGTCTCTTCCAGTTCCTCGACGGCGTATTGCGCCTCGCGCAGCGTCTTGCCCGCCACCACCGGGCCGTGGTTCGCGAGCAGCACCGCGTGATGGCGGCCGGCTTCCTCGCCCACTGCCTCTGCGAGACGCGCGTCGCCCGGCGGGAAATAGCGCACCAGCGGCAGCGTGCCGACCCGCATCACGTAATAGGCGGTCAGCGGCGGCAGGACATCGGCGGGATCGACGTCCGCCAGAATGCTGACGGCGACCGAATGGGTGGAGTGGAGATGGACCACCGCGCCGGCATCCGCCCGGGCGCAATACATGCAGCGGTGAAGAAAGGCCTCCTTGGTCGGCTTGTCGCCGTCGACATGCACGCCCTCGGCGGTGAAGCGGGACAGCCGCGCCGGCTCCAGTTCGCCGAGGCAGGCGTTGGTCGGCGTCATCAGCAGGCTTCCGTCCGAAAGCCGCACGCTGATGTTGCCCGTGGAGCCGAAGGTGAGGCCCCGAGAGAAGATCGATGCCCCGATGCGGGCGATCTCGTCGCGGGCGCGGGTTTCCTCGGACAGAAGCGCGGTCATGCCAGCAGGTCCCATGCCTTGGCGAAGATGTCGGGCGCGCCGAAATTGCCCGACTTGAGCGCGAGGGCGAGCGGCCGGCCGGCGCCGAGGCTCAGCATCCACGGCACGCCGGGATCGATCTCGGGGCCGATGGCGAAGCCCTCGACGCCGAGCGCCTGCACCACGGCGCCGGAGGTCTCGCCGCCCGCGACGAGGAAGCGCGTGAAGCCGCGTTCCGCAAGCCGGGTTGCGACGCCCGCCATCAGGCTCTCCACCACCGCGCCGGCCTGCTCGCGCCCGAGCTTCTCCTGGAC
>JAEZMP010000278.1 GCA_023442215.1 Pseudomonadota bacterium | reverse complement strand
CCGATATCGTGCGAGAGCGTCAGCCCCTCGAACACACCGCGCGCAGCAGGGTCGTGAAGCGGCGTCTTCTCGCCGAGGAAATAGGGCAGCACCGTCAGCCCCTCGGCGCCGGCCGGCTTTTCGGCCGCGAGCCGGTCGAGATGCTGGTGCAGGCCGACACCGGCCGCCGCGGCAGCCGCCGCCTCACCGCCGGCGAGCGTGCGCACGAACCAGTTCAGAACCGAACCGCCGGTGGACATGCAGCCGTTCGGCATGAACAGGCCGGGAATCAGGTGATAATCGAGATAGAGGCGCGGGTCGGGCTGCACCTTGTCCGTCGCGGTCAGGATATCGACCGCGCCGCCGAACTTGAGCAGGACGTCGCCGGCCGAGACCACGCCGGCACCGAGCGCGGAGGCGATCATGTCCGCCGCGCCGCCGACCACGGGAGTTCCGGCGGCAAGCCCGGTCGCGGCAGCCGCCTCGGCGGTGACGCGGCCGAGAATCTCGTGGGACGCGACCTTGCGGGGCACGGCGCTACGCGGCACCCGGGCGAGGGCGACGAGTTCGTCGTCGATCACGCCGCGGCCGACATCGACGAAGCCGGCTTCAAGCGCCCAGTTCTGCTCGACGGCGCGCACGCCGGTCAGCCGCCAGTTCACATAGTCGTAGGAGCCGAACACCGTCGCGATTCGGGCGAACACGTCCGGCTCGTGGCGGGCGATCCAGCGCAGCTTGGCGGTGACGAGCTGCTGGTTGATGCCGTTGCCGGCCTTCGCGATGAAGGCTGCCTCGTCGTATTCGCCACGCAGTTCGGCGACTTCGGCGCCGCATCGGCCGTCGCTCTGCTGGATGCTCGGGCGCAGAACGCGCCCTTCGTCATCGAGCAGCACGACGGCCGGCAGCATTCCGGCCGCACCGATCGCCGCGATCTCCGCGCCGTCGATGCCGGCCTTTTCGATCAGCTCCCGGCTGATATCGCAGACATTGGACCACCACTCGGCCGGGTCTTCCTCGGCCCAGCCGGCATGGGGCGTCGACAGCCGGACGGGCCGCGACGCGATGCCGAGCACCTGATCCGGCAGGCGGATCAGGATGCCGATGGTGGACGTGGTGCCGATATCGAGGCCGAGAACACAGGTCATGTCGCTATTCCGCGGGAGCTCGCCGGCCTCAACGCAGGCCGTGCACGACGTCCATGAAGCGCTTCACCCGGTCCGCGTCCACGGCGTTCCAGGTGTTGCCGTCGACCTTGAAGTGCGTGCCGATCACGCAGCCCGAGGCGACCGAGAGCACATCGCGCACGTTGTCGATGTTGACGCCCGTGTTGGCGAACACCGGGACGTCGGTCACGGTCTCGGCGACCTTGCGCAGGTGCGACTGGTCGGCCGGCTGGCCGGTGATCGGACCGGACACCAGGATCGCGTCAGCGAGCGAGGAGAACACCGCACTCTTGGCGCGCAGCTCGATCGGCCGCTGGTCCAGCGAGTGGGCGAACTCGGCATTGATGTTGAACAGGAGCTTCATGTCCTCGCGGCCGAGATTACGGCGCAGGCGCGAGGCCGCGGCGCAGTTCGGCTCCCAAAGGCCCATGTCCGACGCGAACAGGCCGGTGAAGATCTCGCGCACGAACTTCGCGCCGGTGGAGGCGCCGATCGCGACGCTGGCGGTCGGATCCCACAGATAATTGACGCCGAACGGCACCTTCAGCGCGGGCTTCACCGCCTCGACCACGGCGGTCATCGCGGCGATGCCTTCCGCCGGAGCCTTGAAGACATAAGGACGGTCGTTCTCGTTGCCGAACATGATGGCATCGACGCCGCCGGCCTGCAGCTTCTCGACATCCGCGAGAACGCCGTCGACGAGCTTCGACATGCCGCCCTTCGCGTCATAGAGCGGCGTGCCCGGCAGCGCGCCGATGTGGGCCATTGCGATCACGGCCTTCTTCTTCGACCCGAAGAACTCGAAAATCATCTTTCAACTCCTGACGACAGCGCCCCACACGCGGGGCATGAGCGATGAGCCCGCGACGCGGGCATTCTCGGAAGGGATCAGCTTTCGGAAGCGGAACCGGCGACGCGCAATTCCACACCCGCCTGGGCGAGAGCCGCGGCCACATCGGGCGGCGGCGGCGCATCCGTGATCAGCATCGAAACGTCTTCGAGGCCGGCGACCTGCACCAGCGACATCCGCCGGAACTTGGCGGCATCGCACAGCACGATCTTGAGGCCCGAGCGGCGCAGGTAGACCCGCTTCATCTCGGTATCCTCGAAGGAATAATCGAACAGCCCCGCGGCCGTGACGCCGGACACGCCGAGCACGGCGACGTCGAACCACAGCGCCTCGAACTGGGCGAGCGCGGTCGGCCCCGAGATCGACATCTCGTCGCCGCGCAGCCGGCCGCCCGGCACGTAGACCTCCGGCCCGCCATCCGCCAGCACGTTGGCGATGCGCAGACTGTTGGTGAAGACCTTGGCGTGCTGGGCTTCCTTGAGCCGCTCCGCCAGAAGGAATGTGGTCGTGCCGACATCGAGCGCGATCGTGCGCTGGTTGCCGACGACCGAGGCGGCCAGCGCCGCTATCCGCTCCTTCGCCTCGCGGCGCTGGTGCAGGCGCGCGGCGAAGCTCGGCTCCTCGCTGTCCATCGCGACCGCCGCCCCGCCCTGCCGGACGATGGCGCCGCCGTGGATTCGCTCGAGCTGACCCGCCTTTTCCAGTTCCACCAGATCGCGGCGCACCGTCATGTCCGAGACAGAAAGTTCGCCCGCGATCTCACCGACCGTGACGGACCCGGCCTCGCGCAGCATCGCAAGGATGCGCTCGTGACGCACCCGTCCGAGCACGCGCTGGCGATCGCCTGCGGGCGCCTTTTCGGGCGGGTCGGAGACCGGATGAGCGTCGGCAGGCATGCGATGGGCACCTCTGGACGGAACGGCCGCGAGGGGACCGCCTGATTGGACCATAGTCGATACGCGAACATATTCAAACATGAATCACGTTTGATATGTTGATTTTTGTTGATATACCTCTGCCACCTTCAGCCTCGGAGTCACCCATGACCGCGATCGCCTCCTCCGCCGCTCTCCACCCGGACCTCGCCGGCCGCCGCGCCTTCGTCACCGGCGGCGCGGTCGGCATCGGAAAGGCGATCTCCGCCGCGCTCGCACGCCAGGGCGTGCGCGTCGTGATCGCGGATATCGACGTGGACACCGCCGCCCGCACGGCTGCAGAGATCGGCGGCGGCGCGGCGGCGGTGAAGATCGACGTGCGCAAGCGGGCCTCCGTCGAAGCCGCGTTCGGCGAGGCCCTGAAGCTGACCGGCGGCTGCGAGATCCTGATCGCCAATGCCGGCGTCTCGACGATGCAGCATGCGCTGGAACTGACCGACGAGGAGTGGGACTTCAACTTCGACGTCAACACCCGCGGCATCTTCCTCGCGAATCAGATCGCCGGCCGGCACTTCGTGGCCGAAGGCAAAGGCGTCATCGTCAACACCGCCTCGCTGGCGGCCAAGGTCGGCGCGCCGCTGCTCGCCCATTATTCGGCGTCGAAGTTCGCCGTGCTGGGCTGGACGCAGGCGTTCGCCCGCGAACTCGCCGGCAAGGGCATCCGCGTCAATGCAGTCTGCCCCGGCTTCGTGAAGACGGGCATGCAGTCGCGCGAAGTGGAATGGGAAGCGACGCTGCGCGGCGTCACGCCCGAGCGGGTGATCTCGGACTATATCGCCCAGACGCCGCTCGGACGGCTGGAAACGCCGGAGGACGTCGCCGACGTGGTGGTGTTCCTGTGCTCCGACGCGGCCCGCTTCATGACCGGCCAGGGCGTGAACGTGACGGGCGGCGTCTACACGACCTGATCGCCAGGGCGACGACTACAGGCGCCATCCACAGGCGCACATAATTTCACCCTGCCGCACATCAAGAAAAAACAAAATCGATCATTTCCCGTATTGCGATGTTCGGTTTTGTGAACATACACTGACAACGATCCGGTCGCCCTCTCGTGGCGACCGAGCGGCCCGCCCCGGACCGGAGCACGGGCCGAGACCGGGGCGGGCCGCCCCGGATCGGTCGTCGTTGCCGCCTTCCGCCGGACCGGCGGGTGCGAACGCGGCAGGACGGGCCGGAACACTGCATTTCCGCCGCGCGTATCGAAGCGGCTTCGGGGATTGTCGATGGCGTCGATCGAACTCGACCACGTTTCCAAGATGTACGCGAACGGCGCCTATGGCGTGCGCGACGTGGACCTGACGATCGCCGACGGCGAGTTCGTGATCTTCCTCGGCCCGTCGGGCTGCGGGAAGTCGACCACGCTGCGCATGATCGCGGGCCTCGAAAGCGTCACCGCCGGTGAACTGCGCATCGGCGGCCGCCCGGTGACCCACGTGCCGCCGCGCGACCGCAACATCGCCGTCGTGTTCCAGTCCTACGCGCTCTATCCGCACATGACGGTGCGGCAGAACATGGCGTTCGGCCTCAAGATGCGTGGCAGCCCGGCAAGCGAGATCGACGCCAAGATTCGCGATGCCGCGGGCCTGCTCGGCCTGACGAGCTATCTCGACCGCAAGCCCGCCGCCCTTTCCGGCGGCCAGCGCCAGCGCGTCGCCCTCGGCCGCGCGATCGTCCGCGAGCCGGAAGCCTTCCTGCTGGACGAGCCACTGTCGAACCTCGACGCGCAGCTGCGTGCGGAGATGCGCCTCGAACTCGTCAAGCTGCACCGCCGGCTTGGCCGTACCATCATCCACGTCACCCACGATCAGGTCGAGGCAATGACGATGGGAGACCGCATCGTCATCATGCGTGATGGCGAGGTGATGCAGGTCGGCCGGCCGCTCGACGTCTACGCCAACCCGGCGAACACCTTCGTCGCCCGTTTCCTCGCCACCCCGCCGATGAACCTCGTACCCGCGACGCTCTCGGCCGATGCCGACGGCGCGCTTGCCGTGGTGCTCGACGGCGCGACGCTTCCGGTACCCGGCCAGCACGCCGCTTCCTACCGCTCCGCCGCCGGCAAGTCTGTCATCTTCGGCCTGAGGCCGGAGGACCTTCACGAGGCGCGGCAGAACCCGGCCTGGCAGCCGGTGGAGCTGACCGTCGTCGCGATGGAGGCCCTCGGTGTCGAGAACATCCTGATCGGTCAGATCGGCGG
>JAEZMP010000135.1 GCA_023442215.1 Pseudomonadota bacterium | reverse complement strand
GCCTGTGATGCGTTGGAAGGGAACGTAGCGATGTCGGGAGAGGGAAAGCGGCTTTCGGGTGACGCGGCGGGGGCCGTGACGCCGGTGGTGCTGTCGGGCGGCACGGGGACGCGGCTGTGGCCGCTGTCGCGAGAGGCCTATCCGAAGCAGCTCCTGCCGCTGACGAGCGAGCGCACGCTGATCCAGGAAACCGTGCGCCGCTGCGCCGATCCCGCGCTCTATCGCAGCCCCGTCATCATCACCAACGCCGAGCACCGCTTCGTCATCGCCGAGCAGCTGCGCGAGATGGGCGTCGAGCCCGCCGCCGTGGTGCTGGAGCCCGTCGGCCGCAACACCGCCGCCGCCGCCACCGTCGCCGCCCTGATGGAACGCGCCCGCGACCCGGACGCCCTGTTCCTGCTGATGCCAGCCGACCACGTCATCGCCGACGTCCCCGCCTTCACCCGCGCGGTGGAGACCGGCGTCGCCGCCGCCCGCCAGGGCCGCTTCGTGCTGTTCGGCATCCGCCCCACCAAGCCCGCCACCGGATACGGCTATATCGAGACCGGCGACAGCCTCGGCGACGGCACCCTCAAGGTCGCCCGCTTCGTCGAGAAGCCCGATGAGGCCACCGCACAGGGCTATCTCGACCAGGGCAACTTCGTCTGGAACAGCGGCATGTTCCTGCTGCCCGCCCGCGCCTTCCTGGAGGAGATCGCCCGCCTGCAGCCCGGCATCCTGGAAGCCTGCACCGGCGCCCTCGACGCCGCCGTCCGCGACATGGACTTCCTGCGCCTCGCCGCCGAGCCGTTCGCCGCCGCCCGCTCCATCTCCATCGACTATGCCGTGATGGAGCACACCGACCGCGCCGTGGTGGTGCCGGTCGATTGCGGCTGGACCGATGTCGGCAGCTGGTCGTCGCTGTGGGAGATCGGCGAAAAGGACAGCGACGGCAACGTGTTCGCCGGTGACGTCGTCGCCGAGAACACCCGCGGCTGCTACCTGCGCGGCGAGGGCCAGCTCGTCACCGCCATCGGCGTCGAGGACCTGATCGTGGTCGCCACCCCCGACGTGGTGATGGTGACGCGCCGCGGCGCCGACGAGGACGTCAAGACCCTGGTCGGCCGCCTCAAGAGCGACGGCCACGCCGCCGCCACCCACACCGTGCGCGTCCACCGGCCGTGGGGCTTCTACCAGTCGATCCACAACGGCGACCGCTTCCAGGTGAAGCGCATCACCGTGAAGCCCGGCGAGAAGCTGTCGCTGCAGAAGCACTATCACCGCGCCGAGCACTGGGTGGTGGTGAACGGCACCGCGATCGTCACCCGCGACGACGACAAGATCCTGCTCCGGGAGAACGAGTCCATCTTCCTGCCGCTCGGCTGCGTCCACCGGCTGGAGAACCCCGGCAAGGTCCCCCTCAACCTCATCGAGGTCCAGTCCGGCCCCTATCTCGGCGAGGACGACATCGTCCGCATCGAGGACATCTACGCACGCCCAGAGTTCGAAACCAGCAAGCGCTGAAGGGGTCGAACGCGGGCGGACATGCGCGCCTGATGCGCGGTTCGCGCTCGCTGCGGCGCGACGCCGTGAGCGCTCATCGGCCTCGCCTGCGCGCTCATGCGCGCCTTTGATCCCGCCTGCGCGCTCACGCGCGTCTTTGAACCCGCCTTCGCGCTCACGCGCGTCGTGCAGGACGAGGGGCGCGCATCGGGCGCGCGGAACGGCGACCGGATCGGTCGCAGACGAGGGTGCAGCCCACCATCCTCGACCATGTCGCCATCCGACGACGGACGGGCCGCCGAGTCCCGATGACCGACGGGGCAGCCTCCTCGGAAGATGGGAGGAGCGGTGACCGCCCTCCCCGGCTCGGACCATGGCCCCAGTCTGCCGTCGCCTGCCGGGTTCCGGCGGGACGATCCAGATCACACGCTGTGGTTGCCGTCGCGTCTCAGATTTCGGCGAGCAGGATGCTCGTTTCGGAGTGGGCGACGCCGGGGATGGAGCGGATGTCGGTGAGGACGCGGTCGAGGCTCGCGAGGTCGACCGCGGCGATCTCGACGACGAGGTCCCAGCGCCCGTTGGTGGTGAAGATGCGCCGCACCTCGGGGAAACTCTTCATCGCCTCGATCACCGGACGGTAGTTCGACTGGATCTCGAGGCTGGTGTTGGCGCGGATCAGCCGCGTCTCGACGTCCTCCCGCAGGCGGACGGTGAAGCCCATCAGGATGCGGCGCTCCAGCAGGCGGTCGATGCGGTTCTGCACGGTGCCGCGCGAGACCGAGAGAATCTTCGCCAGCGTCGCCGCCGGCATGCGGCCATCGGCGCGCAGAAGCTCGATCAGGCGCCGGTCGATTGCATCGAGCATGTCTTCCATCTGGCGATCCGCTATCCCTGATTTCCGTATGGTCAGCTTTCAGCACAAATTGTAGCGCTTCTCTGGCTTTTTGTTGAGCCTGTCCCGCTGCATAATTTGAAAGCAGAGACGCAGGCTGCCGCACCCCGGTGCCGGCGGCGCCAGGACCGGAGATGCCGATGCCGCGCGACCAGAACACGATCCACCGACGCGACCGCACCATCTCGCTGCTGGGCCTGCCGGTCGAGCGCGGCGCCGGCACAGCCGGCTGCCTGATGGGCCCGGCGGCGCTCAGGACCGCAGGGCTCGCCGACATGCTGGGCGAACTCGGCCACCGGGTCGAAGACCTCGGCGACCTCCCCCGCCCCGCTCCGCTCGCCTACGACCTGCCGGGACTGACCGAAAGCTGCCATCACGTCGCCGAAATCGCCGGCTGGACCGTGGCCATCCACGATGCCGCCTACGACATGGCGCGGCGCGGCGGCCTGCCGCTGTTCCTCGGCGGCGACCATTCGATCTCCATGGGCACCGTCAGCGGCATCGCCCGGCACTGCGCCGATATCGGCCACGAACTCGTGGTCCTGTGGATCGACGCCCACGCCGACTTCAACACGCCCTCGACCTCGCCGTCGGGCAATCTCCACGGCATGGCGGCGGCATTCCTGTGCGGCGAACCCTCGCTGCGCCCGCTCATCGGCAACCGGCCGTTCGCGCCGGTGCCCTACGGGAACCTGAAGCTGTTCGGCCAGCGCTCCATCGACCCGGAAGAGCGCGAGGCGCTGAAGGCACGCGGCGTCTCCTGCACCGACATGCGCATGATCGACGAGCGCGGCGTGTTCCCGCTGATCTCCAAGCTCCTGTCCGAGATCGATCCGCGGACGACCCACCTTCACGTCAGCTTCGACGTCGATTTCGTCGACCCGACCATCGTGCCGGGCACCGGCACCTCGGTTCCGGGTGGCGCGACCTATCGCGAGGCGCACCTGATCATGGAACTGCTGTCGGACAGCGGGCTCGTCGGCTCGGCCGACATCGTGGAGCTGAACCCGTTCCTCGACGAGCGCGGCCGCAGCGCGCGGCTCGCGGCAGAACTCGTCTCCAGCCTGTTCGGCCGGACCATTCTCGAACGCGCGGCCTAGAGCGCTTTCCGAGCTGATGGACTCATCAGATCGACAAGAAATCGCTCCAGATTCAATGATTTGAGCACTACGAGCCGACCCGGGCGGCACGGGACGACGCCCGCCAGACAGCGTGAAGCCTTTCGGAGAACAACAATGACACGCCATTCCGCCCAGATCATCGAAGTCGAGCACACCCTCGGCGCCCGCAACTACAAGCCGCTCGACGTCGTGCTGGAGCGCGGCGAAGGCGTCTGGGTCTGGGATGTCGAGGGCAAGCGCTATCTCGACTGCCTCTCGGCCTACTCGGCCGTGAACCAGGGCCACTGCCACCCGAAGATCATGGCCGCGATGGTGGAACAGGCCGGCAAGCTGACGCTGACCTCCCGCGCGTTCCGCAACGACCAGCTTTCGCTGTTCTACGAGGAACTCGCCGCGCTGACGGGCTCCCACAAGATCCTGCCGATGAACAGCGGCGCCGAGGCGGTCGAGTCCGCCATCAAGGCCGTGCGCAAGTGGGGCTACGAGGTCAAGGGGGTGCCGACGGACCGCGCCGAGATCATCGTCTGCACCGAGAACTTCCACGGCCGCACCATCGCCATCGTCGGCTTCTCCACCGATCCCGATGCGCGCGGCAATTTCGGCCCGTTCGCGCCGGGCTTCCGCATCATCCCGTTCGGCGATGCCGACGCGCTGGAAGCCGCGATCACGCCGAACACCGTCGGCTTCCTGGTGGAGCCGATCCAGGGCGAGGCCGGGGTGAACATTCCGCCCGCCGGCTATTTCACCCGCGTGCGCGAGATCTGCACCCGCCACAACGTCACGCTGATCCTCGACGAGATCCAGACCGGCCTTGGCCGCACCGGCAAGATGCTGGCCGAGGAGCACGAGGGCATCGAGGCCGACGTGACGCTGGTCGGCAAGGCGCTCTCCGGCGGGTTCTATCCGGTGTCGGCGGTGCTCTCGAACTCCGAGGTGCTGGGCGTGCTCCAGCCCGGCCAGCACGGCTCGACCTTCGGCGGCAACCCGCTCGCCTGCGCCGTCGCCCGCGCCGCGCTGAAGGTGCTGGTCGAGGAAGACATGATCGAGAACTCGGCGACCCAGGGCGCCTATCTCAAGGCCGGCCTCGAAGGCATCCGCTCGAACGTGGTGCGCGAGGTGCGCGGGCGCGGCCTGATGGTGGCGCTCGAACTGCACCCCGAGGCCGGCGGCGCCCGCCGGTTCTGCGAGGCGCTGCGCCAGCGCGGAATGCTGGCCAAGGACACCCACGGCCACAC
>JAEZMP010000080.1 GCA_023442215.1 Pseudomonadota bacterium | reverse complement strand
CCGTCACCCTGCCCGCCCGTCCCGAGCCACTCCGGCTCAACCCGTCCGAGACGGCGGTCATCGTCGTCGACATGCAGAACGCCTATGCCTCCGAAGGCGGCTATCTCGACATCGCCGGCTTCGACATCTCCGGCGCCAAGTCCGTGATCGCCAACATCCGCACCACGATCGAGGCCGCCCGCGCCGCCGGCATCCCGATCATCTTCTTCCAGAACGGCTGGGACAAGAACTATGCCGAGGCCGGCGGGCCCGGCTCCCCGAACTACTACAAGTCGAACGCGCTGAAGACGATGCGCAAGCGGCCGGAACTCGCCGGCTCGCTCCTGTCCAAGGGCGGATGGGACTACGCGCTGGTCGACGAACTCGCCCCTCAGGAGGGCGATTTCCTCATTCCCAAAATACGGTACAGCGGCTTCTTCAACACCGGCATCGACAGCTTCCTGCGCGCCCGCGGCATCCGCAATCTGGTGTTCGTCGGCATCGCCACCAATGTCTGCGTGGAGTCCTCGCTGCGCGATGCCTTCCACCTCGAATATTTCGGCGTGGTGCTGGAAGACGCCACCCACCAGGCCGGCCCGCCCTTCGCCCAGCAGGCCGCGATCTACAATATCGAGACGTTCTTCGGCTGGGTCTCCACCGTCGCGGATTTCTGCGGGACCATCTCGCAGCGCCCGCCGGCAGAAGCCTCGCCGACCGACAAGGCCTGACCTTCCTCATCGCCTCGCCCCTCAAGAACGACGGAACAGTTCCATGCCCTTCACCCCGATCATTCCGCCGGGCTCCGGCAAGCCGCTCGCGCCCTATTCGCCCGGCGCGCTCGCCGACGGCATCGTCTACGTCGCCGGCACGCTGCCGTTCGACAAGGAAAACAACGTCGTCCACGTCGGCGACGCCGAGGCGCAGACCCGCCACGTGCTCGAAACCATCAAGGGCGTGATCGAGGCAGCCGGCGGCACCATGGCCGACGTCACGTTCAACTCCATCTTCATCACAGACTGGGCGAACTACGGCGCGGTCAACAAGGCCTATGCCGACTATTTCCCCGGCGACAAGCCCGCCCGGTTCTGCATCCAGTGCGGCCTCGTGAAGCCCGACGCGCTGGTGGAAATCGCCACCATCGCCCACGTCGGCACCAAGGCCTGATCGCCCGCGCCAGTCCACCCGCTGGCACCAAGCACCTCCTCCGACATCCGAGGCCCTGGGCAGCGCGTTCCAGAGGAATGCGCCGCCCCATCGGCCGGGAGACCGAACGGCCATGCCCGCCTGCCCCAGCTACACCGTTCTCGGAGCGCGCCATGCGGCGGCCGGCACCGTCGTCCTGTCGGCGGGGCTCGGCGGCACCGCCGCGTTCTGGAAGCCGCAGATCGAAGCGCTGTCCGCCCGGCTGCGCGTCGTGGTCTACGATCACGCGGGCACCGGTTCCAACGCGCGCCCGCTCGCCGACGGATACCGCATCGGCGACATGGCGGACGACGTGCTGGCGATCCTCGACGATGCCGGCATCGAGCGCGCCGCCGTGCTCGGCCACGCCCTCGGCGGTCTGGTCGGGCTGGAACTGGCGTTGCGGGCGCCGGAGCGGGTCTCCGGCCTCGTGCTCGTCAATGCGTGGGCGAAGGCGGATGCCCACACCGGCCGCTGCTTCGCGGCGCGCCGGGCGCTGCTGCTGAAATCCGGCGTCGAGGCCTATGTCGCCGCGCAGCCGATCTTCCTCTATCCATCGTGGTGGCTCTCCCAGAACGCCGCGCGCGTCGCCGAGGAGGAAGCCCACGGCATCGCGCACTTCCAGGGCACGGATACCATCCTGAAGCGCATCGACGCGCTGATGTCATTCGACGTGTCGGACCGGCTCGGCGAGATCGGCGCGCCCTGCCTCGTCATGGCCTCGCGCGACGACGTGCTGGTGCCGTGGCTGTGCTCCGAGCGGCTGGCCGCGGGCCTGCCGAACGCGCGGCTCGCGGTGGTGGCAGAGGGCGGCCACGGCTTTTCCGTCGTCGAGCCCGCCCCCTTCAATGAAGCCGTGCTCGATTTCCTGACGGGCGATCAGGCGACGGAAGACCTTTCCAGACCTGATAAGTCGATCTAGAATATTGTCGTAAAATATTGATTTATAAAAATTTTAATCTGAAATCAGCCGCAGAAACCCGCTTACCTTCCCATCAGGATGCGACGATGAACATGGCCATGCCCCACGGGTTTCAGCCGGCCGAAGCCGTCGGCAGGGAGGCGTTCCGGGACGCGATGGCGAGCCTCGGCGCGGCCGTGAGCATCGTAACCACAGACGGTCCGCAGGGTCGCGCCGGCTTCACCGCCTCGGCGGTGTGCAGCGTCACCGACACGCCGCCGACCCTGCTCGTCTGCCTCAACCGCTCATCGTCCGCCTTCCCGGCGATTGCCGCCAACGGCGTGATGTGCGTCAACACCCTCACCCACGAACACGAGGCGCTGTCCGCCGTGTTCGGCGGCAAGGTTCCGGCGGAACAGCGCTTCTCGGCCGGCTCGTGGACGCGGCTCGTCACCGGGGCCCCGGTCTTGGACGATGCGGCCGTCTCGTTCGATTGCCGCGTCGCCTCGATGTCGGATGTCGGCACCCATCGCGTGCTGTTCGCGGAGGTACTTGCCATCCGCCACAGCCCGGCCGCCTCCGGCCTCGTCTATTTCGGCCGGCGCTATCACCCCCTGCACCACGGCGCCTGAGCCCCGCAGCGCTTGTGCCACAGGCGCCGCCACTACCGCAGACACCCCGGATCCGCTATCACGCTCAAGGATTTTCATGCGGATCGAAAAGACCGAACGGGGGCGGGAAGTGCCGGCGCGATTCCGTTTATCTGGCTTGATGGGGGCCGTGCTTGCGGTCGCGATGCTGGGGCTGGCTTGCCTGACGCCGGCGGTCGCGGCCAGCGCCGCGGACCAGTCGGCAGCAGCGCCCGCCGTCGCTGATCCGGCAACCCCGGCCGAGCCGCCGAAGGAAGTCGCCGAACTGATGCGGCTTCTGTCCGATCCCAAGGTGAAGGCCTGGATCGAGCAATCGGTCACGGCGGCGCCCGCGGTGGTCGCGCAGCCCACCGCTCCGGACGCGGTGGTCGGCGATGTCATGTCCGAGCGGCTGCGGCGGCTGCGGCTGCACTTCATGGCGATCTCGAACGCCATCGACACATGGCCGCACGATATCGCGGCCGGGTTCGCCGTGGTCGCGGCGGCAGCCGCCCGCGTCGGCCCGCTGGTGCTCTTCCTCATCGTCGTCACGCCGTTCGCGGCCGGTGCCGTCGCCGAAGCGCTCGCCCGGATGGTGCTGTCGCGCTACCGCATCGATACCGAGTCCATCGCGCGGCACGGCAGCGATCTCGACCGCTGGCTCTCTCTTGCGCTCCGGCTGATGCGGCGCATCGGCGGGCTGATCCTGTTCACCCTCGCCGGCATGCTCACCTTCGTCCTCACCGATCCGCCGCATGTGCTGGAAAGCATCCTGTCGGGCTATTTCGGCGCCGTGGTGGTGGTTCGCTTCACGCTGGCGCTGACCGAGATGCTGCTCAGCCCCGATCCGGCGCAGGGCCAGGCCCGCGTCGTGCCGGTCGACGACGCCAGCGCCCTGTTCTGGCAACGGCGCATCGTCGCGTTCGTCGGGTGGCTCACCTTCGGCATCGTCACGCTCGGCGCGCTGCACACGGCCGGGGTGCCGTTCCCTTCCCAGCAGCTCGACGCCTACGTGCTCGGCCTCGGCCTGCTTGCCATCGCCATCGAAGCGATCTGGCGCCGGCCGTCCCGTCCGGATGGAAGCCGCATCGCACAGCGGCTCGCGTCGCTGCTGCTCACCGTCGCCGCCATCGCCCTCTGGGTGCTCTGGGTCGGCGAGGCGCTGCAGCTTTTCACGACGCTGCTGATCGTGGTCGTCCTGCCGTTCGCGATCCGCATCGTCGGGGCGACCGTGGCGAACGTCGCCCGCAAGTCGTCCCCTGACCAGACCATCCCCCTCGGGGTCACGGCCGTGTTCATCGCGCGCGGCATCCGCAGCGTTCTCATCATCGCCGCCATCGTGCTCGTGGCACGCGCCTGGGGCATCGACCTCGGCGACCTCTCTGATTCCGATTCGGTGCTGACCCGCGTCGTCCGCTCGCTGATGAGCGCGGTGGTGATCTATCTCGGAGCGGATCTGATCTGGCAGCTTTCCAAGGCGGCCATCGATGCCCGGATCGGCGATATCCGCGAAGTCGCGCCAGGCGGCGACCGGGACGAGTTCGCCCGCCGTCAGGCACGGCTGCGCACACTGCTTCCGATCCTGCGCAACGTGCTGTTCATCGTCGTGCTGGTGGTCGCCGTGCTGATGGAGCTGTCGGCGTTCGGCATCGACATCGCGCCGCTCGTCGCCGGTGCCGGCGTCGTCGGCGTAGCCGTCGGCTTCGGCGCGCAAACGCTGGTGAAGGACATCATCAGCGGCATGTTCTTCCTGCTCGATGACGCCTTCCGCGTCGGGGAATACATCCAGAGCGGCAGCTACAAGGGCACCGTCGAGTCGTTCAGCCTGCGCTCTGTCAAGCTGCGTCACCACCGCGGTCCGGTCTACACCGTGCCCTTCGGCGAACTCGGCGCGGTACAGAACATGAGCCGCGACTGGGTGATCGAGAAGCTGCCCATCGTCGTGACCTACGACACCGATCTCGAAAAGGCCCGGAAGCTGATCAAGCGTGTCGGCACGGATCTCGCCGCCGACCCGGAAATCGGGCCGGACCTCATCGAGCCGCCGAAGATGCAGGGCGTGCAGCAGTTCGGGGATTACGGCATTCAGATCCGCATCAAGCTGGTCGCGCGACCCGGCGGCCAGTTCATCGCCCGCCGCAAGCTTCTGGCCGGGATCAAGAAGACGTTCGACGAGAACGGCATCAGCTTCGCCGTGCCGCGCGTGCAGGTCGCCGGGGGCGATACGGCGGATGCCGCCGTCGCGCAGACGGCACTCGCCGTCCAGCAGGCCAATACGCCGGCTGCCGGCGCCTGACAGGCCGCCGCATCGCCGCAGCACGAAGGGATGATCGCCATGGCTGAAGACGGCAGCGCCAATGCCGCGACCGGCATCCGCAGCGAGATTCGCGGCGCAAGTGGCGTGATCACGCTCGACCGGCCGGCCGCGCTCAACGCCCTCGACCTCACGATGATCCGCGGCATCGACGCCGCGCTCACGGCGTTCGAGGCCGATCCTGCGGTGCGCGCTGTCGTCGTGCGCTCGGACCATCCGAAGGCGTTCTGTTCGGGCGGCGACATCCGCGCGGTGCGCGCCGCCAGCCTCGACGGACGCTTCTCCGACATCGAGGCATTCTTCGCCGAGGAATACGCCCTCAATCGCCGGATCGCGTCCTATCCGAAGCCCTATGTGGCGCTCGTCGATGGCATCTGCATGGGCGGCGGCATGGGCGTCTCGGTCCACGGCAGCCACTGCATCGTCAGCGATGGCGCGCTGATGGCGATGCCGGAGACGCTGATCGGGTTCTTCCCCGATGTCGGCGCGACGTGGTTCCTGTCGCGGCTGGCGAAGGGAACCGGGCTCTATCTCGGCCTGACCGGCGCGCGCACCGGGCCGGGCGACGCGGTGGCGCTGGGTCTTGCCAGGGCCTACGTGCCCCGCGACCGGCTGCCCACGCTTGAAGCCGCCCTCGCCGACGGCGAGGAGGCGACGGTCGCCGTCGCGCGGCTTTCCGCGCCGGCACCGGAACCGCGCCCCATCGCATCGGCTGAGGCGGAAATCGCCGAGACGTTCGGCGATGCCATCTCCCTGCCCGACCTGATCGAACGCCTCGCCGCGTCGGCATCGCCGTTCGCAAGCGCGGCGCTCGAAAGCCTGGGCGGGCTCTCGCCGACGAGCCTCGCCGTGACCTTCGAGACCGTCACCCGGGGCGCCTCGCTCGACCTCGCCGGCGCGACCGCCATGGAACTCACGCTGACCCGCACCGTCGTGCGCTCGCCCGACTTCATCGAGGGCGTGCGGGCGGCGCTGGTCGACAAGGACCGCCGCCCGCGCTGGCAGCCCGCTCGCATCGAGGACGTCGACCCGGTGTCGATCCGGGCGCTGTTCGCCCTGGTCGACGGCTGAAGCGAGAGACGGCGGCCCGTCGCATCATTCCGACGATCTTAATTTCTGATTTTGAAAACAGATATTTATCGTAAAATTACAATCTATCACTTCGCTTTCGACTGACGACACGCGACCTTTTCGCCCGCCGAGGCTGCACAGGTGAGATCGACCGGCTTCGGCTCCTCCCCGGCCCGGCGGTCGAGCGCGATGGTCGCCCGGGTTTCCCATGAGCGGCCATCGAACCCGCACCAGAGCGTCTGCACCGGCATGCGGTCGCCGCGCGCGTTCAGGAGGAAGACCTCTCCCGTCGCGATATCGGCCCAGAACGCGATCGCGATCCGTCCGCCCGGCGCCGCCGTGCCTAGATCAGCCGAATACCAGTGTGCCAGCGTCGCGCCGCAGGCAATCGCCTCCCCGGTCGCGTTGGCGATCGCGACCGGCGCTGGCGCGAGACCGTCCGTTCCCTTCGCCGTTGGTGCGTTTTCGTCGGCCTGCGCGCCGAGCGCCGCCACCAGGCCGAGCATCGCGATCACGCCGCGCGCGATCCATGTCCCGACGGCTCGTTGCGGTGTGGTTTTCATGATGCCCTCGGCGCGAATTCTGCCGGTACGACTAGATCAGCCGGCGTTCTTGGTAAATAAAGGTCCGCCCCCCAATGCAAGCGATATCGCCGCCTTTCGCGGCCGCAGGATCGCCAGAGGAGAACCGAGACGTGTCGACCGGATCCCTGAAGTTGGTTGTCCGTTCCCTCGCTTTCGCCGCGCTCGCGGGCGTGGCGTTCGCCGGCGTTCCGGCCTTCGCCGCCGAGGTGAAGTCGATCGCCATCCTCACCCCGGAGCAGGGCACGGATTTCGGCTGGAACCAACAGGGCATCGCCGCCGCGCGGGCTGCCGGCGCGAAGGAGGGCGTGCAGGTCATCGTCGCGGAGAATCTCGGCTACGGCGACGTGCGGCCGACCCTGCGCGAGCTTGCCGAGGACGGCGCCAACCTGATGATCGCGCACGCCAGCGGCTACAACACCGCCGCCCCTGAGATCGGCGCCGAGACCGGCGTGCCCGTCGCGATCACCGACCGCCCGGATGCCGCCGTTCCGGGCAAGGTCGCGGACTATACGCTGAGCGGCCACGAGGGCGCCTATCTCGCCGGCCGCCTCGCGGCGAAGATGACGCGCACCGGAACCGTCGGCATCGTCGTCTCCGCCGAGCCCCCGGCCTGGAACGCGCAGTCGAAGGCGTTCGCGGAAGGCGTAAAGGCAGAGAACCCTAAGGTCGTCATCCGCTACGCCGTGATCGGCCCGGCCGCCTATTCGGATGCCGCCGGCGGCAAGCGCGTCACCGAGGCCGTCATCGCCGCCGGCGCCGACGTCGTGTTCGGCCAGGGCAACGGCTCGAGCTTCGGCATGCTGCAGGCCGTCGAGACCGCGAAGGCGGTCGACGGCGGCAAGGTCTATTTCATCGACGTCATCGGCGACAAGTCGAGCCTCGACAAGGGCAACCTGCTCAGCTCCGTGGTCTGGAATCTCACGCCCGTCTTCACCGCGATGATCGAAGACGTGAAGAACGACCGCTTCGGCACGCACAACTACCAGATCGGCCTCGCCGACAATTCCGTCGCGATGCTGAAGACCGATCACATCCCGCCGCAGGTGTGGGACGACCTGATGGCGATCCGCCAGCAGATTGTCGACGGCAAGATCAAGGTCACGCCCTCCTACGACGCCGCTGCCGTGCATCAGGTCGTCAGCGAACTGCCGGCGAAAGCGCAGTGACCGACGCCGCGCTCGTCTCCCTGGAAGGCATCACCAGACGCTTTCCGGGCGTGACGGCGCTCGACCGGCTCGACCTCGCCCTCATGCCGGGCGAGGTCCACGTCGTGCTCGGCGAGAACGGTGCCGGCAAGTCCACCCTGGTGGCCATCCTGTCGGGCCTGCAGCAGCCGGATGCGGGCGTGGTCCGCGTCGCCGGCCGTCCGGTGCGCCTTGCCTCGCCCCGGCGCGCGCTGGCGCTCGGCATCGGCACGGTGTTCCAGCATTCCATGCTGGTGCCGAGCCTGACGGTCGCCGAGAACGTCGCCCTCGGCGGGCGCTGGTGGGCGCCGCCGGACCGCGCCGGCCTGCGGCGGCGCATCGGCGCGCTGGCCGCCGAACTCGGCATCGCCGTCGATCCCGATGCGGTCGCCGGCACGCTCTCCCTCGGCGAACGCCAGCAGGCGGAGATCCTGCGCGCCCTGATGCGCGGCGGCCGCGTCGTCATCCTGGACGAGGCAACCGCGATGCTGACGCCGCGCGGTGCCGCCGAGCTCGGCGCGCTGATGCGCCGTCTGGTGGCGCAGGGCTTCGCCGTCCTTTTCATCACCCACAAGCTCGCCGAGGCGCAGGCCTGGGGCGACCGCATCACCGTGCTCTGCCGGGGCCGCAAGACCGGCGAGATCGCGCCCGCGCGCCTCGCCACGCTCGACCGCGCGGCGGTTGGCCGCGAAGCGCTGCGGCTGTTGTTCGGCGAAGCGGCCGCCGAGGAGGCCGCGCAGACGCCCCGCCGCATCGCGCCGGCCGCGGCACCGCCCGTTCTGGAGATCGAGGCGCTTGCGGCCGGCGACCCCGCGATGCCCCTCGCGGACATCACGTTCGCCATCGCCGGAGGCGAGATCCTCGGCGTCGCGGGCATCGACGGCAACGGCCAGCGACAGCTCGCCGAGGCGCGCGCCGGGCAGCGGCCCGCGACCGCCGGCCGGATCCGCCTCGATGGCCGCCCGCTCGACGCTCTCTCCGTCGACGACCGCCGCGCCCTCGGCCTGCGCTATGTCACCGACGACCGCCTCGGCGAAGGCATCGTCACGACGATGGCCGTCTCCGACAATCTCGTCCTCAAGGACATCGGCCGGCCGCCGTTCTGGCGCCGGGGCGTGGAGCGCCGCGCCGAGATCGATCGTCACGCCCGCGCGCTGGTCGCGGCGTTCGACGTGCGCACGCCCGCCATCGACACGCCCGCGGGCCGGCTTTCCGGCGGCAACATCCAGAAGGTCATCCTCGCCCGCGAGCTCGATGGCGTGGCGCGGGCCGTGATCTTCGCCAAGCCCACAAACGGGCTCGACGTGGTGAATGCCCGCGCCGTCCGCCGCCGCATCCGCGAGGCGGCCGCCCGGGGCACCGCCGTTCTGCTGTTCTCGACCGACCTCGACGAACTGCTCGACCTCAGCGACCGCATCGCCGTCATGTCCCGCGGCCGGCTCGTCGCCACCGTGGCGAACGACGGTTCGGCGCGCGCGCGCCTCGGCGACCTCGTCAGCGGCATCGCGGCATGACCGAGCCGCAGGAGGCAGGCCGCGGGCCGGACGAGGATGCGGCGCCGGTTCGTCGCTGGAGCGGCGTGCGCAATCTTGCCGGCGCACTTGCGGCGAGCCTCGTCCCCGTCCTCGTCGCCCTCCTGCTCTCCGGCGCGCTGCTGCTGGCGTTCGGCGTCGATCCCCTCGCCTACTATGGCTATGTCGTCGCGCGCGGCGTGCTGTCGCCCTCGGGCCTGCAGAGCACCCTCACCCACATGGCGCCGCTGCTGCTGATCGCCGCCAGCCAGATCGTCGCGTTCCGGTCGGGCGTGTGGAATCTCGGCGGCGACGGCCAGTTTCTGCTCGGCGCGACCGCGGCGGCGGCTGCGAGCCCGGCACTCGCGCTCGTGCTGCCGTCGTGGGCGGCGCTTCTGCTTGGGCTCGCGCTCGGGTTCGCGGTCGGCGCGCTGTGGTCGCTCGCCCCGGCCCTGCTAAAGGCCTATCAGGGCCTCAACGAGATCGTCACCACGCTGATGATGACCTTCCTCGGCGTGTCGCTCGCCAATGCGCTGGTCAAGCTTGTGTTCCTCGATCCCGCCACCACCGTCCCCCAGACCCGCACGCTCGGCGTGGCGGACCGGCTGCCGCGCCTGTTCGGCACCACGGTGTCGAGCGGCCTCGTCATCGGCCTCGCAGCGCTCGTCATCGTGCACCTCGTCCTCAGGCACACCGCGTTCGGCTTCCGCCTGCGGGTCACCGGCGCCAGCACGCGGGCGGCGGTCCATGCCGGGCTCGACGTGCCGCGGCTCGTCGTTGCCGTGTTCGCGCTGTCGGCCGGCCTCGCCGGTCTCGCCGGCGCCGTGCAGGTGCTCGGCGTCGAGGGCAACATGCGGGCAGACTGGAACCCGGCCTATGGCCTCGTCGTGGTGCCGCTCGTGTTCCTCGCCCGCCTGAACGGACTGGCCGCCATCGTGTTCGTGTTCCTGTTCTCGGTGCTCTCCATCGGCGGCGAAAGCGCCGCCCGCCGGCTCGGCGTGCCGAACGATCTCACGCTCGTCGTCGCCGCCATCGTGCTCGTCACGCTCGCATTGGCCGATCGCCTGCAGCAGCGCAGGCAGAAGCGGGCGGGGGCGTGACAATGGCGCTTTTCACCGAAGCCTTCGTCACCGCGCTGGTGCTCGGCGCCATCACCGCCGGGGTGCCGCTGCTGCTCGCCGGTCTCGGCGAACAGATGTCGCAGAAGGCCGGGG
>JAEZMP010000653.1 GCA_023442215.1 Pseudomonadota bacterium | reverse complement strand
ATCGCGCGCGGCGCACTGCCGCCCCGCGCTGCGCGGGGCTTTCGGGCGGGGCGATCCTGCGCTATGCGTCACACGGGCGCGGCGGCCGATCCGGCGCGTCCCGAACGGTCTTCCGGCGCCGCGAGGCGCCATAGACCGGGGACAACCGAACTTCGAGCGATCGCCTTTCGACCGGACCTCTTCACCCCGTTCGGAAGCGCTCCAGGCAGCCGCTGGTTGCGGTGGCACCTGCTGCGATACCATATCTTTCCCGGCATTCCCGGCGCGCCCAGCGGTGTTGCGCCCGGAGATGTCCCCCTGCCCGCCCGCCCGCACCGGAGCGCCGTTCCGGAGCGCCGTCCAAGCGAGGAATTCATCCATGGCCACCTACGATCTCGTCGTCATCGGAACCGGCCCCGGCGGCTATGTCTGCGCCGTGCGCGCCGCCCAGCTCGGCCTCAAGGTCGCCGTGGTCGAGAAGCGCGCCCCCCTCGGCGGCACCTGCCT
Organism: Pseudomonadota bacterium; assembly: GCA_023442215.1. GTDB lineage: Bacteria > Pseudomonadota > Alphaproteobacteria > Rhizobiales > Segnochrobactraceae > Pseudoxanthobacter. Next base: position 15,918 of record JAEZMP010000653.1, on the reverse strand, counting down.
CAATATCGGCTGCATTCCCTCCAAGGCGCTGCTGCACGCCTCCGAGGCGTTCCATGAAGCCGGCCACGGCTTCGCCGCCATGGGCGTGAACGTCCCGGCGCCGACCCTCGACCTCGCCAAGATGATGGCCTTCAAGGACGAAGGCGTCGACGGCAACGTCAAGGGCGTCGACTACCTGATGAAGAAGAACAAGATCGACGTCCATAACGGCGCCGCCACCATCACCGGCCCGGGGCAGATCCGCGTCAGCCGCGCCACCGCCGAACCGACCGACATCACCACCAAGGCGATCGTGATCGCCACCGGCTCCGATGTGACGCCGCTGCCGGGCGTGACCATCGACGAGGAGCGCATCGTCTCCTCCACCGGCGCGCTGACGCTGCCGAAGGTGCCGGGCAAGCTCGTGGTCGTCGGCGGTGGCGTGATCGGGCTCGAACTCGGATCGGTGTGGAGCCGCCTCGGCGCGGACGTCACCGTGGTCGAGTTCCTGGACCGCCTGCTGCCGGGCATGGACGGCGAAGTCGCCAAGCAGTTCCAGCGCATCCTCGCCAAGCAGGGCTTCTCCTTCAAGCTTTCGACCAAGGTGACGGGGATCGACTCGTCCGGTCCGGTGCTGAAGGTGACGACCGAGCCGGCCGCCGGCGGCGCGCCGGAGGTTCTGGAGGCCGACGTGGTGCTGGTCGCCATCGGCCGCCGGCCCTACACCGAGGGTCTCGGCCTCGAATCCGTCGGCGTCGCGCTCGATCCGCGCGGCCGCATCGTGACCGACGGCCATTACGCCACCAACGTGCCGGGCATCTACGCCATCGGCGACGTCATCGCCGGGCCGATGCTGGCGCACAAGGCCGAGGACGAGGGCGTGGCGGTCGCCGAGATCCTCGCCGGACAGGCCGGCCACGTGAACTACGACGTCATCCCCGGCGTGGTCTACACCAGCCCCGAAGTCGCTTCCGTGGGCAAGACCGAGGAAGAGCTGAAGGCCGCCGGCATCAACTACAATGTCGGCAAGTTCCCCTTCACCGCCAACGGCCGCGCCAAGGTGAACCGCACGACCGAGGGCTTCGTGAAGGTGCTGGCCGATGCCAAGACCGACCGCGTGCTCGGCGTTCACATCATCGGCCCGGATGCCGGCACGCTGATCGCGGAAGCCGCGGTGGCGATGGAGTTCGGCGCCGCGTCCGAGGATATCGCCCGCACCTGCCACGCCCATCCGACGCTGTCGGAGGCGGTGAAGGAAGCCGCGCTCGCGGTGGACAAGCGCGCCATCCACATGTGATCCGGGACGGGCCCGAGCGGCCCGTTCGCGCCCGCCTGCGAAAAGCCGGCCGCCCCTTTCCGGAGCGGCCGGCTTTTTCATGTGCCGACGCCGCGTCAGGCGATGTAGGGATTGCTGCGGCGTTCCTCGCCGATGGTGGTCGCGCGGCCGTGGCCCGGCAGCACCGTGACGTGGTCGCCGAGCGGCAGCAGCTTGCGGCGGATGTTGTCGACGAGGCCCTCGCCATCGCCGTAGGGGAAGTCGGTCCGCCCGACGGAGCCCGCGAACAGCGTATCGCCCACAAGCGCGAAGCCGGCCGCTGGCAGCACGAACACCACGTGACCCGGGGTATGACCGGGCACGTGAAGCACGTCGAACACGAGGTCGCCGACGCTGACCTGATCGCCCTCGACGAGGAAGCGGTCCGGCGATACCGCCCGCATGGTCTCGATGCCGTAGCGCCGACCGGCCGTGGGCAGTTCATCGAGCAGGAACCGGTCGGCCTCGTGCGGCCCTTCGATCGGCACGCCGAGGCGCTCGGCCAGCTCCGCCGCCGCGCCGGCGTGGTCGAGATGGCCGTGGGTGAGAAGGATCTTCTCGACCGTCGCGCCGGACTCGGCGACGGCCGCCATCAGCGCCTCGATATCGCCGCCGGGATCGACGACCGCCGCCTTACCCGTGGCGGTCGAAACCAGCACAGACGCGTTCTGGCGGAACGGAGTGACCGGCACGACATAAACCTGCAGCGGCTGGCTGTCGGCGCCGGAAGAACGGGATTCTGTCATCGTTGAGGCCAAGGCAGGAACTGAAGGACACCGCCCGCCGGACACCGCGCAGGGGAGGACGGCGGAGAGACGGCGGACCGGATGAGGCTCCATCCTAGAGCAAGTCCCGCCCAGATCGAAGCGATCTGCGCCGCGGGGTGAACTCAAGCCCCCGAAGCCGAAGCGGTCTGTCGTGGGGAGACACGGGGGCGCGATTGGAAAACACCGGTTTCCGAAGGCTTGCCCCCCTGGAGACAGCCTCGGGAAGCGGGCCGTGGATCAGCCGCCCGCCTTCTCGCCGGCGGAGCGTTCGGTGGTGCCGAGCGCGTCGGCGAGCCGCATCCGCGCCGAGCCCGGCGCAAGCGGCTTCTGCTGGCTCTCGTGCGGTGCCCAGCCCGACAGCGAAACGATCTCGACCGTCGCCCGGATGCGGCCGTCCGCATCCGCGAACCGCTCGGCATAGATTTCGGCCGCCCGGGCGAGAACGCCGCGGGGGAGCGGCCTGCGGGAGCGATGGACCAACGCGTTGGTGGCGCCGGACGCCTTCAGATCCGCCATCAGCGCGAACAGGTGATCGTAGCGCACCGTCAAGGGATCGACGTCGGCGACCGGCAGGGCGAGGCCGGCGCGCTGCAGCAGCCCGGCGAGGGTGCGCAGGTCGGCGAACGGCGCCACGCGCGGGCTGGCGCCGCCGGCGACCGCGCTTTCCGCCTCGATCAGGCTCGCGCGCAGCTCGAAAAGCGTGTCCCCGCCGAGCATGGCGCCGAGAAACAGGCCGTCCGGCTTCAGCATCCGCCGGATCTGCACGAGCGCGCCCGGCAGGTCGTTGGTGGCCTGCAGCGACAGCGTCGAGACGACGAGGTCGAAGCTTCCCGCCTCGAACGGCAGGGCTTCGTCATCCACCACCACGTCGGCACCGGGACCGGCGGCGAGCACGTCCGCAACGACGATCCGGCCGGCCTTGCCGGACGCCCGAAGCGCCTCGGCCGCAAGCCCGCCCGAGCCGAGGTCGAGCACCGTTTCGAACCGGCGGTTGACCGCCGCGAGCCGGAGATCGAGGTCGGATACCGCCGAGGCGACGAGGAAATCCGGCACGCCACCGCGCGCGTGCGCAGCCTTGCGGCGACGCGCGATCAGGGCGCGGTCGAAGATGATCGGTGTGTCGGCCAAAACGCCCTCCACAGCCGCCCGGTCGGCGGCGAACGAGCCCGTGATAGCGCCGAGGGCCGGTGAGCCACAAGCGGCGCCTTCGGACCGGCCCTCATATGGGGTGGCCGCGGTCGCATGCCTTTGGATGCGGGACAACACTTTTCGCCCCGCGGCCGTTGCATGGCGGGCGCAGAGGCCCGAAGCTGATGCGGTTTCTCGGAGGCGCGCGGATGGAGACGCCCTGGCTGCCCGCCGTCCCGACGGCGACCCTCGTTGCCGACGATGGACTTGAGGCCGGCGATGGCTCTGCCGTCCGGCCGTGGTCGCCGCGTGCGCTGATGCGCGGCTGCGCCCGCGGCGTCTCCGCCGCCGGCCGGGCCGTCATCGATCTGGCCCTGCCGCCGTGTTGCCTGGCCTGCCGCCGGCGCGTCGCCGATCCGGACAGCCTGTGCGCGCGCTGCTGGTCGGCGATGCAGTTCATCGAACGCCCTTTCTGCGAGATTCTGGGGATTCCGTTCGCGTTCGATCTCGGCCCCGGCGTGCTGTCGGCCGAAGCGATCGCGGACCCGCCGGGCTACGACAGGGCGCGTGCCGCGGTGCTGTTCGACGACGCGTCCCGGCCGCTCGTCCACGGCCTGAAATATCGCGACCGCCAGGAGGCCGCGCGGCTGATGGGGCGGCTGATGGCCCGCGCGGGACACGAGATCCTGGCCGAGGCCGATCTGATCGTGCCGGTTCCGCTGCATCGCAGCCGGCTGTGGCGCCGCCGCTTCAACCAGGCCGCCGTGCTGGCCGATCATGTGTCGCGGCTATCGGGGATCGCATCCGATCCGTTCGCGCTCGCCCGCATCCGCGCCACCGCCCGCCAGGTCGGGCTCGATCTGGGCGCCCGCGCGCTCAACGTGCGCGGCGCGTTCGCCGTCCCCGTCGCGGCCAAGGCGCGGGTGTCGGGCCGGCGGGTGGTGCTCGTCGACGACGTGCTGACCTCCGGCGCGACGGTGGAGGCGGCGACCCGCACGCTCAGGCGGGCCGGGGCGCGCCATGTCGACATCCTCGTGTTCGCCCGGGTTGTGAAGGGGGAGGCAAACCCCATATGACGGGATTGCGAAGGGAATCAGGTTGGACGAAGGTGGCGCGGGCCACGAAGGGCAGACGCCTTCCCCGGTCCGGCCCGTTTCGATGGAGCGGAAGCATCATGGCTGATGTCGTCATCTACACCCGTCAGGGCTGCGGCTATTGCTCCGCGGCGAAACGGCTGCTTGCCTCCAAGGGCGTGGCCTTCCACGAGATCGACGCGACGGGCGATCCGGCCCTGAAGGCGGAAATGACGGCGCGCTCCGGCGGCGTGACGTTTCCGCAGATCCTGATCGACGGCAAGCCTGTCGGCGGCTGCGACGACCTGCATGCGCTGGACCGCGCCGGCAAGCTCGACGCGCTGCTGACGGCGGCCTGACGGCGCCCCCAACAATCCGGACGGAAACCGACCGATGGCGATTTTCAAGGCGGCATGCGTGCAGATGCGGTCCGGTCGCGATGTCGCGGCCAATATCGCCGCGGCCGAGACGCTGATCCGCGAGGCGGCCGGCAACGGCGCGCTCTACATTCAGACGCCCGAAATGACGAACCTGCTGGAGCGCAGCCGAGAGGCCCTGCAGGCCAAGATCGCGGACGAGGCGAGCGATCCCTCCCTCGCCCGCTTCCGCGCGCTCGCCCGGGAACTCGGCATCCACCTGCACATCGGCTCGCTCGCGATCCGCCTTCCCGACGGCGGCGTTGCCAACCGCGGCTTCCTGATCGGTCCGGACGGCGACATACGCGCGCGCTACGACAAGATCCACATGTTCGACGTCGATCTCGCCAACGGCGAAAGCTGGCGGGAATCGGCGACCTACCGGCCGGGCACGGAAGCCGTGGTGGCGGACCTGCCGGATATCCGGATGGGCATGGCGATCTGCTACGACATGCGCTTCGCACATCTGTTCCGCGCCGAGGCGAAGGCCGGCGCCGGGCTGATCACCACGCCGGCGGCGTTCACGCGGCAGACAGGCGAGGCGCACTGGCACGTGCTGACCCGCGCCCGCGCCATCGAGACCGGGTCTTATCTCGTGGCCGCCGCTCAGGGCGGCACCCACGAGGACGGCCGCGAGACCTACGGCCACAGCCTGATCATCGACCCCTGGGGCCGGGTGCTTGCCGAAGCCGGCACCGAGCCCGGCATCGTGATCGCGGAGATCGACCCGGCCGAGGTGGATGCCGCCCGTGGCCGCATTCCCGCGCTGAAGAACGATCGCGCCTTCCGCGAACCTCAGGCGCCGGAAGACGCGCTGAGGACGGCATCTTGATCCACTATTCCCTCGTCTGCTCCGCGGAGCACGCGTTCGACGGCTGGTTCCGCTCTTCCGAGGATTTCGAAGGCCAGGCCGCCCGTGGGCTCGTTTCCTGCCCGAGCTGCGGTTCCACCGACGTGCGCCGCGGGCTGATGGCACCGGCGATCGCGACCCGCACCGAGCGGGGTCCGACCGTCGTCGCCGATGCGCCGGAGGCGTCCCCTGGTGCTGCCGCTCCCGCGGCCGCCGTGGCGATGGCCGATCCCCGCGCCGCAGTGCTCGTGGAGATGCTGCGCGCCGTGCGCCGGCAGGTGGAACAGAACGCCGATTATGTCGGCGACCGCTTCGCCGAAGAGGCGCGCAAGATCCACTACGGCGAGACGGACGCGCGCGGCATCTATGGCGAGGCGAGCCCTTCTGACGTGAAGGCGCTGCAGGAGGAGGGCGTCGAGATCCATCCGCTGCCGCTGCTGCCGGAAGACGCCAACTGATCGCGACAAGGAGCCGGCGCCGCGGGAAGCGGGCGCCGGCCGGCTTTCAGCCGCCGATCTCTTCCTTGAGGAGTTCGAGCCGCAGCCATTCCTCCTCGGCCGCGGCGAGGGCTTCCTGCGCGGCCCTGAGCTTCGCGGCGGCGTTCTCGAACCCGGCCCGGTCGCGGGCGAACAGCCCGGGTTCGGCCAGCTTCTTCTCGAACGTGGCGATGTCGGTCTCGAGTTTCGCCATCGTCTTCGGCAGGGTTTCGAGCGCGTGCTTGTCCTTGAAGGACAGCTTGCGCTTCGCCGGCTCAGCCTTCGACGTGTCGGATTTCGCGCCGTCCTGCTTCGCCGCCCTGGCCGGCGCCGCGCCATCAGCCCGCGCCCCATCCGCCCGCGACTTGGCGCCGACGCCGTGGCCGCGCTGGGCCACCATGTCGGAATAGCCGCCGGCATATTCCACCCAGTTGCCGTCGCCCTCGTAGGCGATCACCGAAGTCACCACCCGGTCGATGAAGTCGCGGTCGTGGCTGATGAGGAGCACGGTGCCGGCGTGGTCGGCGAGCAGTTCCTCCAGGAGGTCCAGCGTCTCCAGGTCGAGATCGTTGGTCGGCTCGTCGAGCACGAGAAGGTTCGCCGGCCGCGCCAGCGCGCGTGCCAGCATCAGCCGGCCGCGCTCGCCGCCGGAGAGCACCCCTATGGGCGTGCGCGCCTGTTCGGGCGAGAACAGGAAGTCCTTCATGTAGCTGACCACGTGGCGCGGCTCGTTGCCGACCATGATGGTGTCGCTGCGGCCGTCGGTGAGCGCGTCCTTCAGCGTCACCGTGGGATCAAGGCTCTCGCGCCGCTGGTCCAGAGTGACCATCTGCAGATTGGCACCGAGGCGCACCGTGCCGGAATCGGGTGCGAGCGCACCGGTCAGCAGGTTGATGAGCGTGGTCTTGCCGGCACCGTTCGGGCCGACGATGCCGATGCGGTCGCCGCGCTGGATGCGAGCGGAGAAATCGCGCACCACCGGCGGGCCGCCGAAGGCCTTGGCGACGTGCACCGCCTCGATGACGAGCTTGCCGGACGCTTCCGCCTCGCTCGCCGCGAGCTTGACGTCGCCGGTCGCCCGGCGGGCGGTGCGGCGCTGCTCGCGCATCTCGCGCAGCAGCCCCATGCGCCGCTGGTTGCGCTTGCGGCGGGCGGTGACGCCGTAGCGCACCCAGTCCTCTTCCATCGCGATCTTGCGGTCGAGCTTGTGGCGGTCGCGTTCTTCCTCCGCGAACACCTCGTCCCGCCACGCCTCGAAGTGGGCAAAGCCGCGCTCCATCCGCCGCGTGACGCCGCGGTCGAGCCAGACGGTGGCGCGCGACAGCTTTTCGAGGAAGCGCCGGTCGTGGGAGATCAGGACGATGGCCGAGCGCATTCCGGCGAGCTCGGATTCCAGCCATTCGATCGCCGGCAGGTCGAGGTGGTTGGTCGGCTCGTCGAGCAGGAGGATGTCCGGCTCGGGCGCGAGCACGCGGGCGAGCGCCGCGCGCCGCGCCTCGCCGCCCGACAGCGTAGACGGATCTTCCTCGCCGGTCAGCCCGAGATCCTCGAGGAGCCGGCGGGCGCGATAGGGATCGTCGCCGGGTCCGAGGCCGGCCTCCACATAGGCGAGCGTCGTCGCGAAGCCGGCAAAGGACGGTTCCTGCGGCAGGTAGCGCACCGTCGAACCCGGCTGGACGAAGCGGTCGCCCCCGTCCGCCTCAACCAGTCCCGCGGCGATCTTCAGCAGAGTCGACTTGCCCGACCCGTTGCGGCCGACCAGCGAGATGCGGTCGCCTTCGCCGACGACGAGTTCGGCACCTTCGAGCACGGGCGTGCCGCCGAAGGTGAGCCGGATGTCCTTGAGAAAGAGCAGGGGTGGTGATGCCATGGCGCCGTTGGAGCCCACGCGCGCCGGGATGTCAATTCCCCGCGGGCGCGGCCGGTCCGACGGCGACGCGACCGGCCCGTAGCTGCCCCGCCTTCGGCCTCACGATGCCTTCGCCGGCGCGTCGGCGACGATGGCGAGCGCGTGGACGGGGCCGGCGAGTTCGTCGGCGAGAACCGCGTTGACGAGACGGTGACGTTCGAGCCGCGAGCGGCCCGCGAAGGCCTCGGCGACGATGCGCACGCGGAAATGGGTCTCACCGCCGGGACGGTGCCCGGCGTGGCCGGCATGGAGATGGGATTCGTCGATCACGTCGAGTTCGGCGGGCTCGAAGGCGGCTGCGAGCTTGGCCGCGATTGTCTGCCTGACGTTCATGCGTTCCTCCGTGCTGCGGCGAATTCGCCCGGCCTTTTGCCAACCCGGCCGCGATGGGTTATCACATCCGCTCCACCGTCACACTGGCTGCCGCTTTCTGGCGGCGCTCGCGGCGCGATCTCGGCGCCGCGCGAACCGGATGCGTATCGCCGGGATGGGTCCGGCGAAGTCTGGCGTCCGAACCGGAGGGGGAGCCTTTTGACCGACCTTCGCGCCCCGACGTTCTCCATCCCCGGTTTCCGGATCCTCGCGCGCCTCGTCGCGGCCGTGTCCATGCTGCGCCCGCGTGCCGGCAGCGCCATTGTGGCGGCGGCGCTCGCCATGGTGCTGTCGCTCGCCGACGCCTCCACCGCGCGGGCCGATATCGGCTCCTATATCGTCGTCGATGCCGGCAACGGTGTGGTCGTTTCCGACGGCAACCCGTTCCAGCCGTGGTATCCGGCCTCCATCACCAAGCTGATGACCGCCTATGTCACCTTCCGCGCCATCCGGGCCGGGCGGATCAGCCCGAATTCGCCGGTGGTGATCACGCCGGAAGCCTCCAGCCAGTCGCCGAGCAAGATGGGCTTCAAGATCGGCACGGTGCTGACGATCGACAACGCCATGAAGATGATGCTGGTGAAGTCGGCCAACGACATCGCGGTCGCCATCGGGCAGGCGGTCGGCGGCGGCTCCGAGCAGGCCTTCGTCAACGAGATGAACCGCGAGGCGCGGCGCCTCGGCATGACCCGCACCCATTTCAGCAATCCGAACGGACTGCCGGACGACGACCAGGTCACCAATGCCCGCGACATGGCGATCCTCGCGGTCACCATCCTGCGGGAATTTCCCGAGTACAGGCCGCTGTTCAGCATCACCGGCCTGCAGCTCGGCGGCACCGTGATCCGCACCCACAACCGCTTCGTCGAACGCTTCCAGGGCGGCGACGGCATGAAGACCGGCTTCATCTGCAATGCCGGCTTCAACGTGGTGGCGACGGCCACCCGCGGCGGCCGGACGCTGGTCGCGGTGGTGCTCGGCGCCTACAACACCAAGGAACGTGACGAGTTCGCGGCGCGCATCCTGACCGAGGCGTTCGGACGCCGCCCGAAGTCGCCGACGCTGGCGGCGTTCCCGAACCCGCCCGGCCACCAGCAGCCGGCGAACCGGCGCGCGGAAGTCTGCGGCGGCAAGCGCCCGCGCGGCAACGAGCAGCAGGATCTGGTCTCGCTGACGAACCCTTCGGGCGGAACCCTGCTGGCATTCGCACCCGCCGATGGCGGCGGCGCGGAGCCTGCACCGCCGAAGAGCTATCTTGAGGCGACCTCGCGCTACATGCGCCCGCTGGTGCCGGTCTATCTCGGCCTCGCGCCCGGCTCCCAGCCGGACCAGGCGATCGCCGGAGGGGACGAGGAGAGCGACGACGCGCCGGCCGCCGCGGCGGCGCCCCAGGATAGCAAGGCCGCGCGCGCCGCCGCCGCCAAGGCAGCGAAGGAAGCCCAGCGCCAGGCGGCGCAGGCGCAGGCCGCCCAGGCCCGGGCCGCGAAACTCGCCGCCCGGAATGCCCCGACCGCAGGCAACATGCCCGCGAGCGACGCCGCCAGCATCGACAGCCTGATCGGCGCCGCGGACGCGGCCGAGATGAAGCCCGGGCAGGCGCCCTCGGCGCGCATCCGGCCGGCGACCGGCTCGATCCCCTCCGCGGCAGAACCCGGCGTCTCGGTGCCGCTCAACCTGCTGCCGCCGGCCATGATGAACCCGCAGGCCAATCCGTGACCGACATCGACCCGATTTCCGCTGTTGCCGACGCCACCCGCGCCGGGCGCCGCCGCCCGCCCGTTCCCGTCACCGTGCTGACGGGCTTCCTCGGCGCCGGCAAGACGACGCTGCTGAACAGCCTGATCGCCGATCCCGCCCTCAGCCATGCGGCGATCATCATCAACGAGTTCGGCGAGGTCGGCATCGACCACCTGCTGGTCGCGCGCGCCACCGACGGCATCGTCGAACTCTCCAACGGCTGCCTGTGCTGCACCGTCCGCGGGGAGCTGGTTTCCACCCTCGAAACGCTGCTGCGCGACCTCGACAACGGCCGGATCGAACGGCTCGATCGGGTGGTGATCGAAACCACCGGGCTGGCCGATCCCGCGCCGGTGCTGCACGCGGTGCTGCTGCACCCCTATCTCTCCGTGCGCTACAGCGTCGACGGCGTCATCACCGTGGTCGATGCCGTCAACGGCGCCGCGACGCTCGACGACCACATGGAAGCGGTGAAGCAGGTCGCGGTGGCCGACCGCATCGTGCTGACCAAGACCTCGCTTGCCGCCGAACGCGGGGTGGACGCGAGCGGGCTTCGCGCCCGGCTCGCGGCGCTCAATCCCGGTGCGCGGGTGCTCCTTGCCGACGAGGGCGAGGCGACGGTGGCGAACCTGCTCGATTGCGGGCTCTACGATCCCGCCACCAAGAGCCCAGACGTGGCCCGCTGGCTCGCGGCCGAGCGCTACGGCCCCGCCGCCCAGCAGCATGGCCACCACCATCATGATCATGGCCACGACCATCGTCATCACGGTCATGGTCACCAGCATGGCCATGACCACCACGGCCACGATCATGCGCATGACGTCTCGCGGCACGACGAGCGGATCCGCTCGTTCGCGCTGACCACCGACCGGCCGGTGCCGATGGCGGTGCTCGACATGTTCCTCGACCTGATGCGCTCCGCCCACGGCCCGAAGATGCTCCGGATGAAGGGCATCGTGAACGTCGCGGAGACGCCGGACCGGCCGGTGGTCATCCATGCCGTGCAGCACGTGATGCACCCGCCTGCCACGCTTCCGGCGTGGCCGGACGACGATCCCCGCACGCGGATCGTGTTCATCACCTGCGACCTGCCGGAAGGTTTCGTTCGCGGCCTGTTCGACGCCTTCACCGGCGCCATCGCCCCCGACCGGCCCGATGCCGCGGCGCTCATCGACAATCCGCTCGCCATCCCCGGCATGCGCTTCGGCGGCTGACGACGACCGCCCCGCCGTTCACCCGGCAAAGTGATCCGGATCAAGGTGCAACGATCACCGCGGGTATTCAGTTGAATGCAAAAGGGAGGTCGACATGACCAGAACCGTTGCATTGAACGCGAATTGCCTGGTGGTGGTCGCCGACGGCGAGAAGGCGCTGTTCCTGCGCAATGCCGGCGACGCCAAATTCCCGAACCTGCGCGTCGAGCGCCATCTGGAGGCCGGGCACAATCCGGCGACCCACGATCAGGGCACCGATCGCCCCGGCCGCGTGGCGGTGGGCGAGGCGAGAAGCGCCGTCGAGGGCACCGACTGGCACGACCGGGCCGAGGCGGCATTCGCCGCCGACGTCATGGCCGCGCTGCACGAGATGCACCGCGACGGCCAGTGCAAGGAAGTCGTTCTGGTGGCCGCGCCGCGCACGCTCGCCGTGCTTCGGCAGGGCACTTCGGCGCTCGGCGAGGCCGTTGTCGCCGAGATCGCCAAGGACCTGACCAAGCTGCCCGTTTGGGAAATCGAGAAGCATCTGGCGGCGCAGCCGGCGGAGCACTGACATCCGCCGGAGGGGCCATCAGGGCGGCGTTCCCGTCAGACCACGGGCACGCCGCCGGTGTGCTTCGCCTTTTCCTCGGGCTCGACGTGGATGCTGATGCGGGCGCCCTCGATCGCCTCTTCGAGGGCATCCTCGATGCGGTCGCAGATCGCGTGGGATTCCGACACCGTCATGCTGCCGGGCACGACGAGGTGAAAGTCGATGAAGGTGACGCTGCCGGCATGGCGGGAGCGCACGTCGTGCGCTTCCAAGGCGCCCTCCGCATGGGTCGAGATCAGCGTGCGGATCTGGTTCACCATTTCCGGCGGGGCGGCTTCGTCCATCAGGCCGCCGATCGATTCCCGCATCACCTTCCAGCCCGCCCAGAGGATGTTGAGCGCGACGAGCACCGCGAGCGCGGGGTCGAGCTGCGGAATGCCGGTCGCCTCGGCGAGCAGGACGCCGACCACGACGCCGACCGAGGACATGACGTCCGTGAACAGGTGCTGGCCGTCCGAGACCAGCGCGGGCGAGCGCAGGCGGCGGCCGTAGCGGATGAGAACCCAGCACCAGATGCCGTTGATGATGGAGGCCACGACGTTGACGGCGAGACCCAGGTTCGGCTGCTCCAGGCTGTGCGGCGTGAGGAACGCGAAATAGGCTGCCTGCAGAATGGCGAGCGCCGCCGCGATGACCAGCGCCCCGACGAGCACGGAGGAGAGGTATTCCGCCTTGTTGTGGCCGTAGGGATGGTTCGAATCCGGCGGCACGGCGCTGAGGCGCACCGCGAAGAAGGCGGCGATCGCCGTCGCCACGTTGACGATGCTTTCCAGCGCATCCGAATAGAGCGCCACCGACCCCGTCAGCGCGTAGGCCAGATATTTCAGGCCGAGCACGACGACGCCGACGACAATGCTGCCGAGCGCGATCTTATGGGTGCTTTTCAAGAGCCGGCATCCTTCGGTCGGGCGTGTTGAACCGGGCGAACGGATGCACCGGAGCCCACCGGGTGCGTTCGCCACGGTCTTGCCGAGCCGGCTCAGCCGGCTGATCGCACCACGCACCCTCGTGCGAGCCTGTTGACGCGATCCCGTCTCATATGCCGGCACGCAGACGCGACTGCCGGTCTTCCGCTCCGTCACGGCCGGACCGATGCGATCCGCGATGCCGGCGGCCAACACCCCTGCGGCCGCCACGGAGGGATATGCGACGATGGCTACTCCCCGATATCCGGGCTCGTAATGACTCACTCCTGCGAAGTCAATGGAAATTCCTTGTCGCAAATATGAATAGTAATGATTTGCAACACAGATTCTCTGTCTGTAATGCCATTTAGATGCATTCTGAAATTCAGGATATCGCCCCTCCGCCGAGATCGATGCGAGGCGTTTACGGCGACACCGGGAACTGATCTTGGAAAGAGCGTCCGAAGACGATGTCATCGCAAGAAAAGCGATAGCACAGGCTGATATTCCCGCGCGGATACGGGGCAGGACCGCTTTCGCGTCCCGCCGCCGTTCGTGCCTCCGGTGCGCCGGTCAGGCGGCGGCGGCCGCCTCGTCCACCGGCTCGAAGCGGCCGGAGGCCGGATCGAGCGCCATCAGTTCGCCGGTGGAGATGTCGAACCACGCCCCTTCGAGCGTCAGCCGTCCATCCTGCTCACGCTCGCGAATCCAGGGGAAGGTGCGGAGATTGTCGAGGGACTGGCAGACATTGGCGCGCTCGAGCGCCGTCTCGGGATCGAGGTTCGGATCCGGATCGTCGCAGGCGAGCCGCGCCCGGGCTGGCTCGATCAGGGTGATCCAGTGGCCGATGAAGTCCTCGGGCGGCGGCGGCGTCGCCACCCCCGCCAGGAACGCCTTCACGCCGCCGCAGCGCCCGTGCCCGAGCACCACGATGTGCTTCACCTCCAGCACGGTGACGGCGAATTCAAGCGCCGCCGAGGTGCCGTGATGCACGTCGTCCGGCGCGAAGGGCGGCACGAGGTTTGCCACGTTGCGCGTCACGAACAGTTCGCCCGGGCCGACATCGAAGATGGTTTCGGGCGCGCAGCGTGAATCGCAGCAGCTCACCACCATGATCTCGGGTCGCTGGCCTGCTTCCGCCAGTTCGCGATAGCGCGCCCTTTCCTCTGCAAGCCTGCCACCTTTGAAGGCGGCATAACCCTTGATCAGGCGGAGCGGCAGATGCGGCATGGTTCTCTCGCTTGGCTGTTGTGGGGGCGTGGCGGAACTCCGAACCCCGAGCGAAGCTCGGGTTGGAGAAAGACAGGGCGACGCGACCGCGACCTCGCCAGGCGCATATATGGCCTGAGGTACGCACCGCAGCTACCCATCGTTTCATACAAAAGTCGCAGATCGCCGACATCGCGACCAGAACGCGACTATGCTAAGAGGCGTCAGGACCTGAAGCGCGCCCGAAGACGCGCCGGTTCGATAGCAAGATGATGAACGCCGGTCAGCCGGCGAGCAACGATGTTTCGGGAGGGAAGCCATCGTGGGCGCTCTGCTTATGCTCAGCCGTGTGATCGACGCGGTCAATACGGTCATTGGTCGCGCAGCGGGGTGGCTCATCCTCGCCGCCGTGCTCGTCAGCACGGTCAACGCCATCATCCGAAAAACGTTCTCCGTTTCGTCGAACGCCTGGCTCGAACTGCAATGGTATCTGTTCGGCGCAGTGTTCATGCTCTGCGCGGCCTACACCCTGCTGCGCAACGAGCACATCCGCATCGACATCGTGGTGTCGCACTTCTCGAAGCGCACCCGCGACTGGATCGACGTGTTCGGCCACATCTTCTTCCTGCTGCCGTTCTGCCTGCTGATGATCGTCGACAGCGTGCCGTTCGTCTGGAACTCGTACCGCATCAGCGAGGCCTCGCAGAATGCCGGCGGCCTGATCCTGTGGCCTGCGAAGGCCCTCGTCCTCGTCGGCTTCACGCTTCTGTTCGCGCAGGGCATTTCCGAACTCATCAAGCGCATCGCCGTCATCATGGGCCGCATTCCCGAGCCTTACCAGCACCGGGAGGGGCCGCACTAGCCACCCTCGTGTCCGTGCCTTCGCCCGCCTGACCGACCCGGACGCTGGATGGCCCCCATGACCGCATTCCTGATCGAAAACATGGCTCCGATCATGTTCGTGAGCCTCGTCGTTTTTCTGCTGCTCGGATATCCCGTGGCATTCGCGCTCGCCGCGAACGGCCTCGTCTTCGCCCTGATCGGCATCGAACTTGGCCTGTTCCAGGAGAACTTCCTGCAGGCGATGCCCGAGCGGGTGTTCGGCGTGATGAACAACGACACGCTGCTCGCCATTCCCTTCTTCACCTTCATGGGACTGATCCTGGAAAGGTCCGGGATGGCGGAGGACCTGCTTGAGACCATCGGCCAGCTGTTCGGGCCGATCCGCGGCGGCCTCGCCTACGCGGTGATCTTCGTCGGCGCGCTGCTGGCCGCCACGACGGGCGTCGTCGCGGCATCGGTGATCTCGATGGGCCTGATCTCGCTGCCGATCATGCTGCGCTACGGCTACGACCGGCGCATCGCCTCGGGCGTCATCGCGGCCTCCGGCACGCTTGCCCAGATCATCCCGCCGAGCCTCGTGCTCATCGTCATGGCCGACCAGCTCGGACGCTCGGTCGGCGACATGTATGCCGGCGCCTTCCTGCCGGGCATCGTGCTCGCGGGCCTCTATGCCGGGTTCATCCTCGTCCTCTCGATCTTCTTCCCCCACATGGTGCCTGCTCTTCCGAAGGAGGCGCGGTCGACGACCGGGTTCCGGCTGATCTTTCGCTCCGTGCTGGTGCTGGTGCCGCCGCTGTTCCTGATCTTCCTCGTGCTCGGCACGATCTTCCTCGGCATCGCCACCCCGACGGAAGGCGGCGCCATGGGCGCGACCGGCGCGCTGATCCTGGCCGCCATGAAGGGCCGGCTCAACCGGGCGCTGCTCACCCAGGCGGTCGATTCCACCGCGAAGCTCTCGGCGTTCGTGCTGTTCATCCTGATCGGCTCGCGCGTGTTCTCGCTGACATTCTACGGCGTCGACGGCCACAAGTGGGTGGAACACCTGCTGGTGTCGCTGCCGGGCGGCGAGATCGGCTTCCTGATCGCCGTGAACCTGCTGGTGTTCTTCCTCGCCTTCTTCCTTGATTTCTTCG
>JAEZMP010000635.1 GCA_023442215.1 Pseudomonadota bacterium | reverse complement strand
CGGAGTGAGGTGCCGTCGGCCGGGCGCCGGGTTTCACCGGGCGCTCCGGCCGCACGATCCCCGCTTCGCGCAACGGAAAGAGCGCGCTTCGGCATCTCTGCCGCGGCGCGCTTGCGCTTGACCGGGCCTTTCCGGTCGGGCGGCCCGCTCCAGCCGGACTGAAGCGTGCTGGAACGAGTTCCCACGGCCCGCTGCGATATGAACGACATCGTCGCCGCTTAGGGTCGACACGATAGACGCCAACATTTCGAACGAGGCAATCGATGAGCATTTCCGCCCAGATGGTGAAGGAGCTCCGCGAGAAGACGGGCGCGGGCATGATGGACTGCAAGGCGGCCCTCATTGAAAGCGCCGGCGAGATGGAGGCCGCGGTCGACTGGCTGCGCAAGAAGGGCCTGTCCAAGGCCGCCAAGAAGGCCGGCCGCGTGGCCGCGGAAGGCCTGATCGGCGTCGCCTCTGCCGGCACGTCCGCCGCGGTGGTCGAGGTCAACTCCGAGACCGACTTCGTCGCCCGCAACGAGCAGTTCCAGTCGATCGTGCGCAGCATCGCCGGCGTCGCCCTCGAGGCGCACGGCGATCGTGACCGCACCGCCGCCGCGACCTTCCCGGGCAAGTCCCACTCGGTCGAGGAGGAGCTGCGCGAGGCGATCGCCACCATCGGCGAGAACATGTCGCTGCGCCGCACGACCGCCCTCAAGGTCAGCGACGGCGTCGTCGCCACCTACATCCACAGCGCGGTGGCCGACGGCCTCGGCAAGATCGGCGTGCTGGTGGCGCTCGAGTCGACCGGCGACAAGGCCGCGCTGAACGAGCTCGGCCGCAAGGTTGCGATGCATGTCGCCGCCACGAGCCCGCTCGGCCTCGCCGCCGAGGACATCAGCGACGATGTCGTTGCCCGCGAGCGCAATGTCTATGCCGACCAGGCCCGCCAGTCCGGCAAGCCCGAGAACATCATCGAGAAGATGGTCGAGGGCCGGATGCGCAAGTTCTACGAGGAAGTCACCCTGCTGAAGCAGGCCTTCGTGCTCGACCCGGAGAAGACGGTGGAAGCCGCCGTCGCCGAGGCCGGTAAGGCCATGGGCGCTGCGGTGAAGGTGACGGGCTTCGTGCGCTATGCGCTCGGCGAAGGCATCGAGAAGGAGACCTCGGACTTCGCCGCCGAGGTGGCCGCCGCGGCCGCCGGCTGATCGAGAATTTCCCGGGCGGCGGTCGTCATGACCGCCGCCCGGTTTTTATGGCGGCGCCCGCCGCCCCACGCCCCGCATCGGCGCCGCGCCGGGGCGGGGTGCTGACCGATCCGGACCGGGCCTGCCGTCAGTCGCGTTTCCCGGTCTCAACCGCCTGTCCGCCGTCGTTGCGCAGCGTGTCGTCGCGCCCGGTGGCGCGGCCTGCGGCCGGCGCCGCTCTTCCCGACCCGATGTCGCGCCGCCGTTCCTTCCGATACGGCATTGACCGCACGGCGTGGACGAACGGCTTGGACCGGGCGGCTTGGACGGAGCGGTCCCCCACGGGTGCTGCGCGCGTGCGCCGGCGTCCGGTTCACCTCTATTCCTGAAGTGTGCCCCCCGGTCGGCGCCGATCGTCCGACCGAAGCGGGAGCGCCGTAGATCAACGATCGGAAACCGGCCGGCGTTTCGGCGAAGCACGGGCGGGATCCGAAGCCGAGCACCGAGAGGACGAAAGCGACATGAGCATCGAACCCAAGCCGGATCTGCGCTGGAAGCGAGTGTTGCTGAAGGTCTCGGGCGAAGCCCTGATGGGCGATCAGGGCTTCGGCATCGACACGCGCACGCTCGACCGCATCGCCGACGAGGTGGCCCAGGCGGTCGCCATCGGCGCGCGCATCGGCCTCGTCGTGGGTGGCGGCAACTTCGTGCGTGGCGCGCGAATCGCCGCGGGCGGCGTCAACCGCGTCGCCGGCGACCACATGGGCATGCTCGCCACCGTCATGAACTGCCTTGCGCTGCACGACGCGCTGACGCGCCGCGGCGTCGATGCGCGCGTCGTCTCCGCCCTGACCGTGCCGGCGGTTTGCGACACCTTCACCCAGCGCGGCGCCCAGGAGCACATGGACGCCGGCCGCGTGGTGCTGTTCGCCGGCGGCACCGGCAACCCGTTCTTCACCACCGATTCCGGCGCGGCGCTGCGTGCGGCCGAGATGGGCTGCGACGCGCTGCTGAAGGGCACCAATGTCGACGGCGTCTATTCCGCCGACCCGAAGCGCGATCCGAATGCGGTGCGCTACGAGCGGTTGACCCATCAAGAGGTGCTCGCGCGCGACCTCGCGGTGATGGACGCCGCCGCAATCGCACTTGCCCGCGATAACGCCATTCCTGTAATCGTGTTTTCGATCCAGCAGCCGGGCGCCTTCATCGAGGTTCTCTGCGGCCGGGGCCGGGCGACGATCGTCGACGGCTGAGCGTTTGCCGGCGGGTGGCCGGCATCGGATTTCCAGCCCGGTGGCGCGGGTGCCGTTACGGCGCCGCCACAGGGCCGCAGGACAGGTGAGGATTTGTCATGGCCAACGACGCACTCGATCTCGCGGGTATCAAGCGGCGAATGCAGGGCGCGGTCGACGTTCTGAAGAACGAGCTGTCGGGGCTGCGCACCGGGCGGGCATCGGCCAGCCTGCTCGATCCGATCGTGGTCGACGTCTACGGCAGCTCGATGCCGCTGAACCAGCTCGCCACCGTCAGCGTGCCCGAGGCGCGCCTGATCAGCGTGCAGGTGTGGGACCGCTCCACCGCCGGCGCCGTCGAGCGTGCGATCCGCGAATCGAGCCTCGGCCTCAATCCGGTGGTCGAGGGCACCTCGATGCGGATTCCGATCCCCGAGCTCAATGCCGAGCGCCGCCAGGAACTCATCAAGGTCGCGCACAAGTACGCCGAGGCGGCCCGCGTCTCGATCCGCCACGTGCGGCGGGACGGCATGGAAAGCCTCAAGAAGCTCGAGAAGGACGGCGCCGTGGGCCAGGACGAGCAGCGTGTGCTCTCCGACAAGGTCCAGAAGCTGACGGACGAGTCGATTTCCGACGTCGACCAGCTGCTCGCCCACAAGGAGAAGGAGATCGCGCAGGTCTGATCCTGCGCGCTCCAGATTCAAGGCTCTGAGCGTATCCTCGTCGTTCGGGTCGGTTCGATCCGAACGGGATAGGGCTCCGGGACACGACGTTTCCGATCGGGCGCGGGGCAGGGGCGGCGCCTGCGCCGGGCGGAAGCGGAGAGGCGGCACACGAATGGTCGTGTGCGCCGGAACGGATTGCGGGGCGATCCCGTCGGCACGGGAATTCGGGAGGGACAGCCTTTGACGCGGATGCCCGGCGCCGCTGCGGCCGCCATCGCAGGCGCGGACTTCGGTCCTGCCGTCGTGCCCTGCCATGTCGCCATCATCATGGATGGCAACGGGCGGTGGGCCAACGCCCAGGGCCTGCCCCGCATCGAAGGCCATCGCCAGGGGGTGGAGACGGTGCGCCGCACCGTGCGCCATGCCCGCAAGCGCGGCATCCGCTTCCTGACGCTGTTCAGCTTCTCGTCCGAAAACTGGTCGCGGCCGAAGGAGGAAGTGACCTTCCTGCTCGGCCTCCTCAAGATGTTCATCCGCCGCGATCTCGCCGAGCTCGACAGCGCCAATGTCCGCGTGCGCGTCGTCGGCGAGCGTGAGGGCCTCGGCGCGGAACTCTGCGCGCTGCTGGACGAGGCCGAGACGACGACCCGCGGCAATACCGGCCTGACCCTCGTCATCGCGTTCAATTACGGCGCCCGCAACGAACTCGTCCGTGCGGCGCGCGCGCTGGCGGCCGCCGTCGCCGCCGGTGAGATCGCGGTCGGCGACATCGACGAGGCCGCCATCACCGCCCGCCTCGATACCGCCGAGATTCCCGACCCGGACCTCGTGATCCGCACCAGCGGCGAGATGCGGCTGTCGAATTTCCTGCTGTGGCAGGCTGCTTATTCGGAACTTGTTTTCGACGCCGTGCATTGGCCTGAGTTCGACGACGCGGCGTTCGACCGCGCGCTCGAGGAGTTCGCAGCACGCGACCGGCG
>JAEZMP010000623.1 GCA_023442215.1 Pseudomonadota bacterium | reverse complement strand
CCGCCGAGGAGTTCGGCATTCTCGCCTGCATGCTGCTTGTGTCGCTGTTCGGCTTCATCATCCTGCGCGGCCTGCGCCACGCCCGCGACGAGCCCGATCCGTTCGTGCGGCTCGCGACCTCCGGCCTCGTCATCCTGTTCGGCGTTCAGGCCTCCATCAACATGGCGGTGAACCTCCACCTGATGCCGGCCAAGGGCATGACGCTGCCGTTCATCTCCTATGGCGGCTCGTCGCTGGTGGCGATCGCGCTCGAAATGGGCTTCGTGCTGGCGCTGACGCGGCGACGCCCGCGTATCGACGCGCCGTTCCGCCCGATCGTGATGACACGGCGGGAGCGCACGGCATGATCGAGGCGGCCAGGGGCACGGTGCTGCTCGCCGCCGGAGGAACCGGCGGCCATCTCTTCCCGGCGGAATCGCTGGCCCATGCGCTGATCGCGCGGGGCTGGACGATCGATCTCGTCACCGACGAACGCGCCGACAAGTACGGCACCGCGTTCCCGGCCCGGAAGGTGCACATCGTGTCGGCCGCGACCGTGACAGGGCGCTCGCCGTTCGCGCTGGCGAAGACCGCTGCGGGCCTCGGCCTCGGCTTCCTGCAATCGCTGAAGGTGATCGGCGCGGTGAAACCGGCGGTGGCGGTCGGCTTCGGCGGCTACCCGACGGTGCCGCCGCTGTTCGCGGCGAGCGTGCGGGGCATACCGACCGTCCTGCACGAGCAGAACGCCGTGATCGGCTGGGGCAACCGCATCCTCGCCAGACGCGCGACGCGCATCGCCACCGGCTTCGCTTCGCCGAAGGGCACCGAGGCGTGGGCGTCGAAGCTGGTGCTGACCGGCAACCCGGTGCGCCCTGCGGTGATAACCGCCGCTGCGGTGCCCTATTCCGCTCCGACTGCGGACGGAGCGTTCAACCTGCTCGTCTTCGGCGGCAGCCAGGGCGCGCGCGTGTTCGCCGACCTCGTGCCGTCGGCACTGGAACGCCTCGACCCTGCCCTGCGCGCCCGCATCCGCCTCACCCAGCAGGCACGACCCGAGGATATCGGGCGCGTGACCTCGGCCTATGCCGCCATGGGCATCGCCGCCGAGATCGCCCCGTTCTTCACCGATCTTCCGGCCCGCATCGCCGCGAGCCACCTCGTCGTCTGCCGCTCCGGGGCCTCCAGCGTCGCCGAGCTTTCGGTGATCGGCCGGCCCTCGATCCTCGTGCCGCTGCCCCATGCCCGCGACCAGGACCAGGCTGTGAATGCCGCGGTCCTCGCCAAGGTCGGCGCCGCATGGCCGATCCCGCAGGGCGAACTCTCCGCCGATCCGGACCGGCTCGCGCGCGAAATCTCCACCCTTGCCGGCGCGCCCGGACGCCTCGCCGAGGCGGCGGCCGCCGCCCGCGGGATCGCGATGCCGGACGCCGTCGCGCGTCTCGCCGATCTCGTCGAGGAAACCGCAGGCCGGCGCCCGAACGGAGCTAGAATCCCATGAAAATGCCGCGCGACATCGGCCCGGTTCATTTCGTCGGCATCGGCGGCATCGGCATGAGCGGCATCGCCGAGGTGCTGCACAATCTCGGCTACCCGGTGCAGGGCTCCGACATCTCGGAGAGCGCCAACGTGGCGCGCCTGCGCGAGAAGGGCATCCCCGTCGCGGTTGGGCACGACGCGGCCAATCTGGGCCAGGCGACCGTGATCGTCGTCTCCTCCGCGGTGAAGCGCGACAATCCCGAGCTCGTCGCCGCCCGCCTGCGGCTGCTGCCGGTCGTCCGCCGCGCGGAGATGCTGGCCGAACTGATGCGGCTCAAGCAGTCCGTCGCCATCGCCGGCACCCACGGTAAGACCACGACCACGTCGCTGGTCGCGACGCTGCTCGACGCCGGCGGGCTCGATCCGACCGTGATCAACGGCGGCATCATCAACGCCTACGGCACCAACGCCCGCCTCGGCGGCGGCGAGTGGCTGGTGGCGGAAGCCGACGAATCCGACGGCACCTTCCTAAAGCTGCCGGCCGACATCGCCGTCGTCACCAATATCGACCCGGAGCACCTCGACCACTACGGCACCTTCGAGAAGGTGCGCGCGGCGTTCGAGCAGTTCGTGGAGAACGTGCCGTTCTACGGCTTCGCCGTGATGTGCCTCGACCATGCCGAGGTGCAGAGCCTCGTGCGTGAGATCGAGGACCGCCGCATCATCACCTACGGCTTCAACCCGCAGGCCGACGTGCGGTGCCACAATGTCGAGATGGGCGCGCGCGGCTCGACCTTCTCCGTCGCAATCCACGATCGCGTGACGGGCACGACCAAGACCATCGCGGACATCGCGCTTCCCGTGCTCGGCCGCCACAACGTCTCGAACGCCACGGCCGCCATCGCCGTGGCCGACCGTCTCGGCATCGGCTCGGAAGCGATCCGCCGCGGGCTCGCCGGATTCGCCGGCGTGAAGCGGCGCTTCACCCACACCGGAACCTGGAACGGCGTCGACATCTTCGACGATTACGGCCATCACCCCGTGGAGATCCGGGCGGTGCTGAAGGCGGCGCGGGAAGCGACGCGCGGCCGCGTGGTCGCCGTGGTGCAGCCGCACCGCTATTCGCGGCTGCAGAGCCTGTTCGCCGATTTCTGCACCTGCTTCAACGATGCGGAGACCGTGATCGTCGCCGATGTCTACGCGGCAGGCGAGGCGCCCATCCCCGGCATCGACCGCGATGCCCTCGTTCAGGGGCTGCGCACCAGCGGTCACCGCGACGCCGTCGCCCTGCCCTCCCCTACCGATCTCGCCAGCATGGTGCGCGGCAAGGTGAAGCCGGGCGACATCGTCGTCTGCCTCGGCGCCGGTTCCATCACGCAGTGGGCCTACGCGCTGCCGAAGGAACTCGCCGACCTCGACGGAAAGCCGGAAGCGTGATGGACGGACAGGGCATCATCGTGGCGATGCAGTCGGCGGCGGCAACCCCGCTGCGCGGCACGCTGACGCCCGACGCCCCGCTTGCGGGCTTCACCTGGTTCCGCACCGGCGGGCCGGCGGATGTCCTGTTCGTGCCCGCCGACGAAGCCGACCTTGCCGTGGGGCTCGCCGCCCTGCCGGCCGACGTGCCGGTAACGGTCCTCGGCCTTGCCTCCAATGTTCTCGTCCGCGACGGCGGCGTACCCGGCGTGGTGATTCGCCTGTCCGCCCGGCCGTTCGCCGCGATCGCCGTGGACGGTGACCGCGTCCGCGCCGGAGCCGGTGCCGCCGACGTCAAGGTCGCGCGGGCCGCGGCCGACGCCTCGCTCGCCGGTCTCGCCTTCCTGCGCGGCATTCCGGGTGCCATCGGCGGCGCGCTTCGAATGAACGCGGGTGCCTATGGCGGCGAGGTGAAGGACCGGTTCGTGTCGGCACGCGCGCTCGACCGTCAAGGCCGCCTCCATGTTCTGGGCGCCGACGACATGGGCTTTTCGTACCGCCACACCGCCGTTCCGCACGACTTCATCTTCACCGAGGGCACCTTCGGCGGAGTTCCCGGCGACAAGGCTGCGATCCTAGCGGAGATGGACGCGATCACCGCCTCCCGCGAAGCGACGCAGCCGGTGAAGAGCCGGACCGGTGGTTCCACCTTCAAGAACCCTCCGGGGGACAAGGCATGGCGGCTCGTCGATGCCGCGGGCTGTCGCGGTCTGCAGGTCGGCGGCGCGCAGGTCTCGGAACTGCACTGCAATTTTCTGATCAACACCGGCGGCGCGACCGCGGCGGACGTGGAACGCCTCGGCGAGACGGTCCGGGCCCGCGTGCTCGCGGCCTCCGGCGTCCGCCTCGAATGGGAGATCGAGCGAATCGGCCGGCTGCCGGCCGGCCTCGCGATCGAGCCGTTCGTCGACGCGGCGGCGGCTTGAGAGAACACGGGCGCGCGGCGGCACCAGCCGGCGCGCTCCGGGAGAGACTTGGGAAGGATGCCACCGGCGAGAGCCGCGCGGCAGGCGGGAGCCGGACGAGGAAGTCATGAGCGAAGCGATGCACATCGCCGTCCTGATGGGCGGATGGGTCAGCGAACGGCCGGTCTCGCTGAATTCCGGCAAGGCTTGCGCTGCCGCGCTCGAGGCTGCGGGCTTTCGCCACGTCACGCCGATCGACGTGGGCCGTGACATCGGCCAGGTGCTGGCGGACCTCAAGCCGGATGTGGCCCTGAACGCCCTTCATGGCCGCTTCGGTGAAGACGGGGCGGTGCAGGGCGTGCTGGAGATCCTGCGGATTCCCTACACCCACTCCGGCATCCTCGCGTCCGCGCTCGCGATGAACAAGGCGAAGGCGAAGGCGGCGTTCGCCGCTGCCGGCCTGCCGCTGGCGAATCACCTGATCGTCTCGCGCGCCGAGGCCGCCAGATCCCATGTGATGCCGCCGCCCTACGTGCTGAAGCCGCTGACCGAGGGATCGAGCTTCGGCGTCCTGATCGTGCGCGCCGATGCCGCCCATCCTCCCCAAGAACTTTACCGGGAGGACTGGCCCTACGGCGACATTCTGATGGCCGAGCGCTACATCCCCGGGCGGGAGCTGACGTGCGCGGTCATTAACGATTCGCCCACCGACATCATCGAGATCGTGCCGGTGGGTCACGCCTTCTACGACTATGATTCCAAATATGTCCCGGGCGCCTCGCGCCACGAGCTGCCGGCAAAAGTTAAACCGAATATTTACCAAAATGTCCAAAAACTAACCGTCGAGGCGCATCGCGCGCTGGGCTGCCGAGGGGTGTCGCGGGCGGACTTCCGCTACGACGACGAAACGGACGAACTCGTCCTCCTTGAGGTCAACACCCAGCCCGGCATGACCGCGACGTCGCTGGTACCGGAACTCGCCGCCCATCAGGGCATGCCGTTCCCGGAACTCGTCAAATGGATGGTGGAGGACGCAAGTTGCGATCGGTGAGGCGGCAGTCCAGAGGTGGCGATGGCTGGTCCCAAGGGGCCGGCGGCCTGCCGATCGGCCGGTCGCGTCGGCGCCGCTTCTTCTCCGCGATGATCGCGGAGCTCGAAGCGGTCCCGCGCGGGACCGGGACCGCCGGCGCCGTCACGTTTCTCGGGCTGACGCTCGTCTACGCCATCGCCGTCGGCGGCCACTGGTCGACCGTGGTCGATGCCGCGACGGCCAATTCCGGCTTTGCGATCACCGCGGTCAAGATGAGCGGCCAGGCGGAGACCTCCGACTCGGCGCTGCTCGCCGCACTCGGCATCGACCCGGGCGTGTCGCTGGTGGCGTTCGACGCTTCCGAGGCACGCGACCGGGTGATGGCGCTGCCGTGGATCGACACCGCCTCCGTTCAGAAGCTCTATCCGGGCACGCTGTCCGTGACGGTGACCGAGCGCACGCCGTTCGCCCTGTGGCTGAACCACGGCCGCTACTTCCTGATCGACAGCACCGGCCGCGTCATCGCCGAGGACGTGGACCCGGCTGAGCATCCGCTTCCGCTCGTCGCCGGCGACGGCGCGCCTCCGAAGGCCCGCGAAGCGCTTGCGATGGTCGATTCCGAGCCCGGAATCGGCAAGCAGGTGCGCGGGCTGGTGCGGATCGGCGACCGCCGCTGGGACGTGGTGCTGAAGGACGGCGTCGTGATTCGCCTGCCCGAGAAGGACGCGGAGACGGCCCTCGCCTCGGTGGTGCAACTCGACGCCGAGAACGGCCTTCTGAAGCGCGACATCGCCGTCGTCGATCTCCGCCTTCCGGACCGCATGGTGGTGCGCCTGACCAAAACCGGTTCGGAAGCCCGCCGCGAAGCCCTCGCCAAGAAGACGTCGAAACCCAAAGGGGCCGATACATGATCCGCATCGGTTCCGATTCCTCCATGCGGCTGAAGCCGCTGCCCCATCGGCGCTCGTCGCTCGTCACGGTGCTCGACGTCGGCTCGACCAAGGTCGCGTGCCTCATCGCGCGGCTGAAGCCGCGCTTCGACGGCGACATCCTCGATGGCCGCACCCACGCGATCGAGGTGCTGGGCTATGGCTACCAGCGTGCCCGGGGCATCAAGTCGGG
>JAEZMP010000643.1 GCA_023442215.1 Pseudomonadota bacterium | reverse complement strand
AGCGCCCTCGGCGTGCTGCGCGATCTCGACATGTTGGTGCTCGGCCGCGACGTCAGCCTGCTCGCGGCGGCGCCGCAGATCCGCGCCTTCCTGCGCCGGCCCGATCCCCTGATCGTCACCAAGGCCGGCCTGCGGGCACGGGTGCATCGGCGCGCGGACATGGATTATGTCGGCCTCAAGCTGTTTTCCGCGACCGGCGAGCTCACGGGCGAGGTGCGCCTCGTCGGCCTGTTCACGCGTCCGGCCTATACCCGCCCGATCCGCCAGATCCCGCTGATCCGCCGCAAGGCGGAGACCGTGCTCCGGCTCGCCGATCTCGACCCGCGCAGCCATTCCGGCAAGGCGCTGGCCGCGGCGCTCGAAACCTATCCGCGTGACGAGCTGTTCCAGATCGAGGCGGAGACGCTCTACGAGTTCGGCCTGAAGATCGTCGAGCTCGGCGAGCGGCCGCGCATCCGCGTGCTCGCCCGCCGCGACGAGTTCAACCGCTTCGTTTCCGTCATCGTCTACGTCCCGCGCGAGCGCTATTCGTCGGATGCCGTCGCGCGCATCGGCGCGGCGCTGGCCGCCGCCTGCGGCGGCACGGTGTCGAACGTGGCGCTGGAGTTCCCGGAAGGCTCGCTCGCCCGGCTGTTCTTCACCATCGGCGGCCTCGGCGCCGAGGTGGCCGAGATCGATGCCGCCGCCCTCGAGGGCACGGTCGCCGGCATCGTGCGCACCTGGGAGGACGACCTGCGCGACGCCGCCGAGCGCGCCGCGCCGGATGCCGGCGCCGGGGCGCTGGCGGCGCGCTATGCCGCCGGGTTCGAGCCCGGCTACCGCGCCTTCTATTCGGCCGAGACCGCGGTCGCCGACATCGCGGTGCTGCAGCGGCTCGCCGAGGATCGCCCGACCGCCATCGATTTCCTCCACCGGCCGAGCGATCCGGCGACGCAGGTCACCCTGCGGCTCTTCCAGCTCGCCCGTCCGATCCCGCTGTCGCGCCGCGTGCCGATCCTGGAGGACATGGGCTTCCGCGTCATCGACGAGCGCACCTTCCGCGTCGCGCCGCCCGATCTGTCGACGCCGGTGTTCCTGCACGACATGACGCTGGAGCGCGCCGACGGCGGCATCATCGAGACCGAGGCGCTCGGCGGGGCCGCTGAGGCGCTGTTCATGGCCGTGTGGCAGAACCGGGCGGAATCCGACGGCTACAACGCGCTTCTCCTGTCCGCGGGCCTCGGCTGGCGCGACATCGCCGTGCTCCGCGCGTTCTCGCGCTATCTGCGCCAGATCCGCATCCCCTATTCCCAGGACTATATGTGGGGTGCGCTCGCCCGCTCGCCGGCCATCGCCGCCCTCATCGTGCGTCAGTTCCACGCCCGCTTCGATCCCGACCGCGACGCCGCCACCCGCGCGGAGGAGGTCGCCGGCATCGGCCGCGAGATCGAGGCGGCGCTCGAGGCCGTCACCAGCCTCGACGACGACCGCATCATCCGCCACTTCGCCAACGTGGTCGGCGCCATCGTGCGCACCAACTTCTTCATGATCGGGGCGGACGGCCAGCCGCTGGAAACGCTGGTGTTCAAGCTCGATTCCCACGCGGTGGACGGGCTGCCGGCGCCGAAGCCGTTCCGCGAGATCTGGGTCTATTCCCCGCGCGTCGAGGGCATCCACCTGCGCTTCGGCAAGGTGGCGCGCGGCGGCCTGCGCTGGTCCGATCGGCCGCAGGATTTCCGCACCGAGGTGCTCGGCCTCGTCAAGGCGCAGCAGGTCAAGAACGCCGTCATCGTTCCGGTCGGCGCCAAGGGCGGCTTCGTGCCGAAATGGCTGCCGCCGGCCTCCGCCGGCCGCGATGCCGTGTTCCAGGAAGGCACCGAGGCCTACAAGATCTTCGTCTCCTCGCTGATCTCGCTCACCGACAACCTCGTGGGCGACAGCGTGGTGCCGCCGCCGCGCGTGGTGCGCTACGACGAGGACGATCCCTATCTCGTCGTCGCCGCCGACAAGGGCACCGCGACGTTCTCCGACACCGCCAACGCCATCGCCGAGGGCCGGGGCTTCTGGCTGGGCGATGCGTTCGCCTCCGGCGGTTCCGCCGGCTACGACCACAAGAAGATGGGCATCACCGCCCGCGGCGCCTGGGAAGCGGTCAAGCGCCACTTCCGCGAGATGAACGTCGACATCCAGACGACGCCGTTCACCGTGGCCGGCGTCGGCGACATGTCGGGCGACGTGTTCGGCAACGGCATGCTGCTGTCGAAGCACATCCGCCTCGTCGCCGCGTTCGACCATCGCGACATCTTCCTCGATCCGAACCCGGATACGGCGGCGAGCCACGCCGAGCGCCAGCGCCTGTTCGACCTGCCGCGGTCGAGCTGGACCGACTACAACAAGCAGCTCATCTCCGCCGGCGGCGGCGTGTTCTCCCGGCAGTTGAAGTCGATCCCGCTGTCGCGCGAGGTGCAGGCCCTGCTCGGCCTCGCCCAGGACCATGCCACGCCTCAGGAGGTGATGACCGCGATCCTGTCGGCCAAGGTCGATCTCCTGTGGTTCGGCGGCATCGGCACCTATATCCGCGCCTCCACGGAAACCGACGCCGACGCCGGCGATCGCGCCAACGACGCCATCCGCATTCCCGCCGCCCGCATCGGCGCGAAGGTGGTGGGCGAGGGCGCCAATCTCGGCGTCACCCAGCGCGGCCGCATCGAGGCGGCCCGCCGCGGCGTCCGCATCAATTCCGATGCCATCGACAACTCGGCCGGCGTCAACACCTCCGACGTCGAGGTCAACATCAAGATCGCGCTCTCGACCCCGGTCAATGACGGCCGGCTCGACCGTCGCGGCCGCGATGCCCTGCTGGCGGAGATGACCGACGACGTCGCCCGCCTGGTGCTCGCCAACAACTACCGCCAGCCGCTGACCCTGTCGCTGACGGAACGGCTCGGCATCGCCGATACCGGCTTCCAGCAGCGCCTGATGCAGAGCCTCGAATCCCGCGGCCTGCTCGACCGCGCGGTGGAATATCTGCCGGACGACGCCACCATCGCCGAGCGGGTTCGCGCCGGCGAAGGGCTCGCCCGGCCGGAGCTCGCCGTGCTGCTCGCCTACGGCAAGCTGTCGCTCTACGAGGACCTGCTGCACTCGGCCACGCCGGACGATCCCTATCTCGGCCGCGACCTGTTCGACTATTTCCCGAAGCCGCTGCGCGAGGGATACCCGGACGCGGTCGCCAGCCATCGCCTGCGCCGCGAGATCATCGCGACGATCCTCGCCAACGACATCATCAACCGCGGCGGCCCGTCCTTCGCGGTGCGGCTCGCCGACGAGACCGGGGCCGATGTCGCCACCATCGCCTCGGCGTTCGCGGCGGCGTTCGACTCCTTCCGCCTCGGCGAGCTCTATGCCGACATCGATGCCCTCGACAACCGGATCGACGGCAAGCTCCAGCTCGACCTCTACGCCGCGGTGGCAGAGATCGTGATGTCGCGCACGGTGTGGTTCATCCGCAATGTCGACTTCAAGGAAGGGCTCGAATCCATCGTCCGCCGCTTCCGCGAAGGCATCGACGCCTTGGCGGCGAGCCTCGACACCGCATTGCCGGCGGAGTTCGTGCAGATGAAGGCCGGCGCCGCCTCGGCGCTTGCCGAGAAGGGCGTTCCGTCGGCCCTCGCGCTGCGTGTCGCGGCGCTGCGCGCCCTGGTGCTGGCGCCCGATGCCGTCGCCGTGGCCGCGCGGGTCGGCCGTCCGGTCACGGAGGTCGGCGGGGTGCTGTTCACCGTGGCGCTGCGGCTCAAGATCGAGGCGCTTGCCGGCCGCGCCGGCTCGATCCCGGTCGGCGACTATTACGAGCGGCTCGCGCTCGACAGGGCGCTCGACCGTATCGGCACCGCGGTCAGGGCCATCGCCGCCGATATCGTCGCAACCGATTCCGGCGAGGGCGCGGTCGACCGCTGGCTCGCCGCCAACCCGAGCGCCGGCCGCATCCGCCAGGCCGTCGACGAGATCGCGGCGACGGACATGACGGTTGCCAAGCTCACCGTCGCCGCCGGCCTGATCGGTGACCTCGCGCGGCGCTGAGCCGGCTTTCCGGCGGCGGACAATCGGATCATCATCGGGCCGGGCGCAAAGCCCGGCCCGATTGCTTTGTCGGGCCGCCCGGGAAGAGAGAACCACGATGTATAGCCCGCCGGCTTTCCGCGAAGACCGCATCGAGGTGATGCACGCGCTGATGCGCGTCCATCCGCTCGCGATGCTGATCACGGCCGGCGAGGGCGGCCTCCTCGCCAATCCCCTGCCGTTCTCGGTGATCGGGACGGGCGGGAACGGGCTTCTGCGCGCCCACATCGCCGCCGCCAACGACCAGGTGCCCGCGCTGCGGACCGGAACGGAGGCGCTCGTCGTTTTCCAGGGGCCGCAGGCCTATGTCACGCCGTCCTTGTATGCCTCGAAGCGGGAGCACGGCCGGGTGGTGCCGACGTGGAACTATGTCGTGGTCCAGGCCCGCGGCGTCGCCACCGTCATCGACGATCCGGCGTGGCTGCGCGCGCAGGTCTCCGCCCTGACGGCGGAGCGGGAACATGGCCGCGCGGCCCCGTGGCAGGTCGACGACGCGCCGGAAAGCTTCGTCGCCGCGCAGATGAAGGGCATCGTCGGCCTCGAGATTCCGATCGCCCGCCTCGAAGGGAAATGGAAGATCAGCCAGAACCGCGCCGACCCAGACCGCCTCGGCGTGGCCGAAGGGCTACGCGACGAGGGGCTTGCGCCGGATATGGCCGCGCTGGTCGCTGCTGCCGGCCACCGCTGAGGCCGTGGCCGGTCAGTTCAGGATGCGCTGATAGTCGATCTTGAACGACTTCGGGTCGACCGGGGTGCCGGTGCGCACATTGTAGATCGCGACCGAGGTGTCCTGGTTCTGGGCGTCGGTCACGGTCCACTGCTTGAGAACGGCGGTGTTCTCGTCGAACACCAGCGTCAGCTTGCCGGAGCCGAACACGGTCGATTCCTGCACGACGACCGTGATGAGCCCGTCGCCCGCCGTCACGCTCGTTACCTTGGCGTCCTTGCGCAGGTCGATATTGTTGGCGAGCAGGAAGCGCAGCGGCGTCTTGTCGAGCGGCCAGATGTCCTGGGTGTTGTTGCGGGTGTTGCGCACCGCCACCGAGGTGCCGTCCGAAACGATCTGCAGCTTCGTCGGCGGGTCGTACTGAAAGCGGATGCGGCCCGGCCGCGCGATGGTGAACTTCCCCTCGCTGCGCGCGCCGTTCGGGGCGAACTGCACGAAGTCGCCGCTCATGGTGCTGATCGAGTTGAAGAAGGCGTTGACCTTCGCCAGCGCTTCGGCGGAAGCCGGCGCGCTTGCGCCGGGCGTCTGCGCGATCGGGATCACCGGCGGCGCCGTCTCCTGCACCGCCGGGGGGACAGGCGCGGCAGGCACCGCGGCAGCGGCCGCTGAGGCCTGCACCGGCTTCGGCAGCGGCAGCGTCGTCGTCACCGCGCTGGCGGCCAGTGCCGGGGCGGCAACACCGGGCACGAACGCGGACACGAGGCCGGCGACGAGCGCGAAGCCAGTCGCGCGGGTGCTGCGGGTGCGGTTCATGCGGGTCTCCGGTCGTTTTCGGTCGCGGTCATCGTTGACGGAAACATGGGCATTAGGACGGCGAACCGCAAATTCCGGTTCCGTCGAAGGCCCCGCCCGCGCCCACGCCGCGTCGAAACCTGCGCCGGCGGCTGCAACGAAAAGACGCTCGGCAACGGCAAGACGGCCGGTAATCTCGCCTCGGCAATCGCCGCGGTCGCCGGTGCGTCACTCCGGCTCATCTTGCACCATCAGGCGGTGGAACACCTTCCGCACCGGGTCGAGGCCGGAAGACGATGCCGCCCACAGCATACAGGTCTCGCTGCCGCGGGCATAGACCGCGATGTTGCTGCCCGGGCCGCCGCCGGTATGCCCGAGCGGATGGTCCAGCGGGTCCGTCGCCCACAGCATCAGCCCGAGGCCGTAGGCGGGGTCGGGATAGGTGTCGCTGCGGTGCTCGGGAAGAGGCCGGCCTGCGCGCATTCGCTCGAACGTCCGGGGCGACACGAGGCGGCCTTCGACGAGGCCCCACAGCAGCCGCGCCGCGTCGGCCGCCGTGCCGGTGACGAGCCCGTGATAGACCCAGCCCGGATGGTAGCCGCGGGCGTCCCCCATCTCGACGCCGGCAAGGTCGCCGGGCGTCAGTGCCAGCCGCGCGGTCGCGAGACCGGCCGGCGCGAATACAAAGCGCGTCAGCGCCGCGCCGAGATCGAGGCCCGAGGCGCGCTCGACAAGCCGGCGGACTTCCAGATAGCCGATGTTCGAATAGTCCCACCCGCTGCCGGGCTGGTAGCGCAGGCGGTCCGCGCCGGCCTCGGCCAGAAGCCGTTCCACCGGCCACGGCGCCCGGCCGGCGGCGACGTCGGCATGGTAGGCGGCCAGCGATCCGTAATCCGGCAGCCCGGCTTCGTGGCGCAGCAACTGGGCGAGGGTGTATTCCCGGCCGTCGACCGGTTCGTCGAGGTGGAGCGCCCCCTCCTCGACGAGACGCAGGGCGCAGATCGCGATGGCCGTCTTGGTGAAACTCCACCACGGCACCGGGCCGGGATGCCCGGTGAGATGGAGCGTGCCCGTGCGATCGAGACGCGCGCCGGCCTGCAGCCCGTTGCCGTCGTGTTCCGGCGCGCTCACGCCGCCGCGCTGTCGTCGCCGCCGACAAGGATGGCGCGCTTGCCGGCATGGTTGGCGGGGCCGACGATGCCCTCCCGCTCCATGCGCTCGATGATCGAGGCGGCGCGGTTGTAGCCGATCTGCAGGCGGCGCTGCACATAGGAGGTCGAGGCCTTGCGGTCGCGCAGCACGACGGCCACGGCGCGGTCGTAGAGATCGGCGGATTCCTCCAGCCCGTCCATCGAGCCGCCCCCGGCACCGCCGTCCTCGCCTTCGTCGTCGTCGCCGGCAGTGATCTGGTCGAGATAGTCCGGCGCGCCCTGGGACTTCAGGTGCGACACGACATGCTCGACCTCCTCGTCGGACACGAACGGGCCGTGGACGCGCTGGATGCGGCCGCCGCCGGCCATGAACAGCATGTCGCCCTGGCCGAGAAGCTGCTCGGCACCCTGCTCGCCGAGAATGGTGCGGCTGTCGATCTTGGAGGTGACCTGGAAGGAGATCCGGGTCGGGAAGTTCGCCTTGATGGTGCCGGTGATCACGTCGACCGACGGGCGCTGGGTCGCCATGATGATGTGAATGCCGGCGGCACGCGCCATCTGGGCGAGGCGCTGGATCGCGCCCTCGATGTCCTTGCCCGCCACCATCATCAGGTCGGCCATCTCGTCCACGATCACGACGATGTAGGGCATCGGGTCGTGGGCGATCTGCTCCTTCTCGAACACCGGCTCGCCGGTGTCGCGGTCGAAGCCGGTCTGCACCGTGCGCACCAGCGTCTCGCCCTTGGCCTTGGCATCGGCGACGCGGGCATTGAAGCCGTCGACATTGCGCACGCCGAGCTTCGACATCTTGCGATAGCGCTCCTCCATCTCGCGGACGGTCCACTTCAGCGCCACCACCGCCTTGCGCGGATCGGTGACGACGGGCGTCAGCAGGTGGGGCACGCCGTCATAGACGGAGAGTTCGAGCATCTTCGGATCGACCATGATCAGCCGCAGCTGCTCCGGCGGCATCCGGTACAGCAGGCTGAGGATCATGGTGTTGATCGCGACCGACTTGCCGGAGCCGGTGGTGCCGGCGACGAGCAGGTGCGGCATCCGCGCGAGGTCGGCGATCACCGGCTCGCCGCCGATGGTCTTGCCGAGGCAGAGCGCCAGTTTCTGCTTGGTGGCGTCGAACTCGGCGGAGGCCAGCAGCTCGCGCAGGTACACCGTCTCGCGGCGCTGGTTGGGCAGCTCGATGCCGATGGCGTTCTTGCCGGGGATCACGGCGACGCGCGCCGAAATCGCGCTCATGGAGCGGGCGATGTCGTCGGCGAGCCCGATCACACGCGACGACTTGATGCCCGGCGCGGGCTCCAGTTCGTAGAGGGTGACGACCGGGCCGGGCCGCACATTGACGATCTGGCCGCGCACGCCGAAGTCCTCCAGCACCCCTTCCAGGGTGCGGGCATTGTTTTCGAGCGCCGCCTTGTCGAGGCCGGGGCCGCGTCCCGTCACCCGGGGCTCGGCGAGAAGATGCACCGGCGGCAGCTCGAACGGGCCATCCTTCAGGTACGTGGGCTGCTGCTCGCGCGCGGCGGGGTTGCTCACGCGCGGCGGCGGGGCCGGGGGCGTGATGCGCGACGAGGCGGCGGCCGGCATCGGCTGGCCGGCGATGCGGTGG
>JAEZMP010000629.1 GCA_023442215.1 Pseudomonadota bacterium | reverse complement strand
ATTGACCGCCGTCTCGAAATCGGCCGACATGCCGATGGAGAGCAGCGGCGCGCCGGCTTCCTCCGACAGCTTGCGCAGCAGCGCGAAATGCGGCCCCGGCGGCTCGTCGGCCGGCGGGATCGCCATCAGCCCGGCGACGGCGAGGCCGAACGTCTCGCGGCAGCGCGCGACGAAGGCGACCGCCTCACGGGGCGCGATGCCGGCCTTCTGCGGCTCCTCGCCGGTGTTGACCTGCACGAACAGCCGCGGCATCCGCCCCGCCCGCGCCGCTTCCTCGGCGACTGCCGCCGCGATCTTCTCACGGTCGATGGTGTGGATCGCGTCGAACAGGGCGACCGCCTCGCGGGCCTTGTTGGATTGCAGCGGCCCGATCAGGTGGAGTTCGAGATCGGGATGCGCCGCCTTCAGCGCCGGGAACTTCGCCTTGGCCTCCTGCACCCGGTTCTCGCCGTAGACCCGCTGGCCGGCGGCGATCAGCGGCTCGACCGCCTCGGCGGGGAAGGTCTTGGAGACGGCGATCAGCGTCACGGACCCTTCCGGCCGCCCGGCCGTGCGTTCGGCGCGCGCGATGCGCCGGCGGATGTCGTCGAGCCGCGCCGCCGCTTCGCCGGCGAAGGAGGGGGCGTTTTCGAGATCCGTCATGGTCGTTCCAGGCTCCTGCGGGGTGTTCGGGCCGCGGCCGGGCCCGTCCCGGCCCGCGGCATGGTGTGCGCGAGTTGACCCGCGGGGGGATTTCTGGTGACAGTCCGCCTCCGATGCAAGATGCTTCCGGCCGCGCGGCGCTTTGGCGGGTTTTCAGCCTGACCGAAGGGCGCCCGCGTTCCGGGCCGCCGCTTGCAGCCCGACAGCCGCGGTCGCGAGCCGCACGGACGGACGTCATAAGTGGACGTCCACCGGCCCGGCCCGCGGATCGCGGTTCCGCCAACGCGCCGCCGCCCGCCCTCCCGGTTTGCGGTGCCGCACGCCGATGATGCCACCCGCGATCCCGTTCCGGCCCTGCGCCGGCGGGCCTCCGCGCCGATCCGGACCGATGCCGACATGACGACGGAGCGCTACAACGCCCGCGAAGCCGAACGCCGCTGGCAGGCCGCCTGGGCCGACCAGGCCGTTTTCACCACGAAGAACGGCGACCCGCGGCCGCACTATTATGTGCTGGAGATGTTCCCCTATCCCTCGGGGCGCATCCACATGGGCCACGTGCGCAACTACACCATGGGCGACGTGGTGGCGCGCTACAAGCGCGCCCGCGGCTTCAACGTGCTCCACCCGATGGGCT
Source organism: Pseudomonadota bacterium (assembly GCA_023442215.1). Classification (GTDB taxonomy): domain Bacteria; phylum Pseudomonadota; class Alphaproteobacteria; order Rhizobiales; family Segnochrobactraceae; genus Pseudoxanthobacter. The sequence goes on along the minus strand of JAEZMP010000629.1, from coordinate 4,245 downwards.
GGGACGCATTCGGCATGCCGGCGGAAAACGCGGCGATGCAGAACAAGGTCCATCCGAAGGCGTGGACCTACGAGAACATCGCCACCATGCGCGGCCAGCTCCAGTCGATGGGGCTGTCGCTCGACTGGTCGCGCGAGTTCGCGACCTGCGACGTGGCCTATTATCAGCGCCAGCAGGCGCTGTTCCTGGATTTCCTGGAAGCGAACCTCGCCTATCGCCGCACCTCCAAGGTGAACTGGGATCCGGTCGACATGACCGTGCTCGCCAACGAGCAGGTGATCGACGGCCGCGGCTGGCGCTCGGGCGCGCTCGTCGAGCAGCGTGAGCTGACCCAGTGGTTCCTGCGCATCACCGACTTCTCCGAGGACCTGCTGACCGCCCTCGACCGGCTGGATCGCTGGCCGGAGAAGGTGCGGCTGATGCAGAAGAACTGGATCGGCCGCTCCGAGGGCCTGCGCGTGCGCTTCGCCTTCGAGGGCGGGGCCGCGCCGGACGGCTCGCGCAGCGTCGAGGTGTTCACCACGCGGCCGGACACGCTGTTCGGCGCGAGCTTCCTCGGGCTGTCGGCCGACCATCCGGTGGCGAAGGCCGTCGCCGAAAGCGACCCGGCGCTGGCGGAATTCCTGGCCGAGTGCCGCAAGATGGGCACCAGCACCGCCGCCATCGAGACCGCCGAGAAGAAGGGCTGGGACACCGGCCTCAAGGTCGCGCACCCGTTCATCCCGGGCCGGACGCTGCCGGTCTATGTCGCGAACTTCATTCTGATGGACTACGGCACCGGCGCCATCTTCGGCTGCCCGGCCCACGACCAGCGCGACCTCGACTTCGCCCGCAAGTACGGCCTGCCGGTGCTGCCGGTGGTCCGCGCCGAGGGTGAGACCGGCGAGGTCACGGTCGGCACCGAGGCGCTCGTCGGCGACGGCCGCCTGTTCAATTCCGGCTTCCTCGACGGCCTGACGGTCGCCGAAGCCAAGGAGGCCGTGGCCGCGCGGCTGGAGACAACCGAGCTCGACGGCGCGCCGCAGGGCGCGCGGCAGGTGAACTACCGCCTGCGCGACTGGGGCATCTCGCGCCAGCGCTACTGGGGCTGCCCGATCCCGGTGATCCACTGCGAGGCGTGCGGCGTCGTTCCGGTGCCGAAGGCCGACCTGCCGGTGAAGCTGCCGGACGATGTCGAGTTCGACAGCCCCGGCAACCCGCTCGACCGGCATCCGACGTGGAAGCACGTCGCCTGCCCGTGCTGCGGCGCCCCGGCGCGGCGCGAAACCGACACCATGGACACCTTCGTCGATTCGTCCTGGTACTTCGCCCGCTTCACCGCGCCCGATGCCGACACCCCGACCGACCCGGCCGCGGCCGATGCGTGGCTGCCGGTCGACCAATATATCGGCGGTATCGAGCACGCGATCCTGCACCTGCTCTATTCCCGTTTCTTCGTGCGCGCGATGCACAGGACCGGCCACATCGGCATCGACGAGCCGTTCGCCGGCCTGTTCACCCAGGGCATGGTGGTCCACGAGACCTACAAGGACGGCGAGGGCATGTGGATCTCGCCCTCCGAGGTCATCATCCTGGAGGAGGACGGCGGGCGCCGCGCGGTGCACGCCACCACCGGGGTGCCGATCGAGATCGGCTCCATCGAGAAGATGTCGAAGTCGAAGAAGAACGTGGTCGACCCCTCCGACATCATCACGAGCTGGGGTGCCGACACCGCGCGCTGGTTCGTCCTGTCGGATTCCCCGCCCGAGCGCGATGTGATCTGGACCGAGGACGGCGTGCAGGGCGCGCACCGCTTCGTGCAGCGCGTCTGGCGGCTCGTGACGGAGAATGCCGCGGATCTTCCGCCGGCAGGCACCGATCCGGCAACCTCGGGCGCGGCGGGCGCCGAGATCCGCAAGGCCGCCCACCGCACGCTGGCGGCGGTCGAGACGGATATCGAAAGCCTCGCCTTCAACCGCGCCGTGGCGCGGCTCTACGAGCTCGTCAACGTGCTCGCCAAGGCCGCCCAGACGGACGGCACCGGAGCGGCGCTGCGCGAGGGCCTCGAAATTCTCGTGCGCCTGATCGCGCCGATGATGCCGCATCTCGCCGAGGAATGCTGGAACGCGCTGGGGCACGACCGTCTGGTCGCGCTGGAGCCTTGGCCGGTGTTCGATCCTGCGCTGATCGTGGAGAACACCGTCGTGCTGCCGATCCAGGTGAACGGCAAGCGCCGCGGCGAGATCGCCGTCGACCGCGACGCGCCGGTGGCGGAGATCGAGAAGGCCGTGCTGGCGCTCGAGGACGTCACCCGCTATCTGGAAGGACGGCCCGCCAAGAAGGTGATCGTGGTGCCGCAAAGGATCGTCAATGTCGTCGGCTGACCCCATGGGCCCTGACGGGCCGATCGATCCCGACCGCCCCGGCGCCCTCTCCGGCGGCGTCAGCCGGCGCTCGGCGCTGCTCGGCCTCGTCGGCGCCGCGCTCGCGCTCGGCGGCTGCCAGGTGCGGCCGCTCTATGCCGAGATCGGCGCCGGACCGGGTGGCGTGACCGTGATGGACGACCTCAAGAAGGTCTCGATCCCCGTCACCAACGCCCGGCTCGACCAGGTGCTGCGCAACGAGCTGATCTACCAGTTCACCGGCGGCGGCGAGCCGGCGAAGCCGGTCTATACCCTGCGCATCATCGTCACCACGATCCAGTCGTCGGTCGCGGTGCAGGTGATGTCCCAGGTGCCGGCGTCCTACATCCTGACGCTGACGGCGAATTTCCAGCTCTACCGCAACGACAACCGGCAGACGCTTCTCACCGGCGTCAGCACCGCCGACGCCTCGTTCGACTATTCGAGCCAGCGCTTCGCCAACCTGCGTGCGAAGCAGGACGCCGAGGACCGGGCCGCGAAGGTCGTCGCGAACGATCTGCGCATCAGGCTCGCGGCCTTCTTCGCCACCCATCCCGGCGGCGCGGGAGCGACCCCGGTGCCGTTGCCGGTTGCGCCGACGCCGGTGGAGCCGATTCCCCCGACTGCCCTCGCGCCCGGCCGCCAGGGCAGCTAGGGCCTGTCCCGTTCGGATCGAAGCGATCCGAACGGCAAGGATGGGCTCAAGCTGTCGAGTCTGAAGCATAATGCTTTCGCCCGGGCCGGTTCGGCCCGGGTGCGTGTCGGAAGGCTGCGCATGGTCGCTCTGAAGGGCAACGACATCGACCGGCTGATCGCCGATCCGAAGCGCCTTTCCGGTGTGATCCTGATCTATGGCCCGGACCAGGGCCTCGTGGCCGAACGGGCCGCCGCTCTCGTGGCGGCGGCGAGCGGCGGCGTGGACGATCCGTTCTCGACCGTCAGGCTCGACGGCTCCGAGGTCGCCTCGGACCCCGCGCGCCTCGACGACGAGGCGCGGACGCTGGCCCTGTTCGGCGGCCGGCGCACCGTCTGGGTGCGCGATGCCGGCAGCCGCTCCATCGAGGCGGCGGTGAAGCCGCTGCTCGACGATCCACCGGCCGACGCCGTCATCGTCATCGAGGCCGGCGATCTCAAGAAGGGCACCGGGCTGCGCAAGCGCGTGGAAGACCACCGCTCGGCGCTCGCCGTGCCCTGCTATGCCGACGCCGCGGCCGATCTCGACAAGGTGATCTCGGAAGAGGCCCGCGCCGCCGGCCTGACGGTCGACGAGGATGCGCGCCACGCGCTGCACCTGCTGCTCGGCTCGGACCGGCGGCTCACCCGCTCGGAAGTCGCCAAGCTCTGCCTCTATGCCCATGGTCGCGGCCGGATCGAGCTTTCGGACGTGAGGGCGGTGGTGGGCGACACCGGCGCCTTCGCGCTCGACGACGCGATCGACGCCGCGCTGATCGGAGACGTCGCCTCGTTCGACCGCGAGATGGGGCGCATCCGCGCCGCCGGCACGCATCCGTCCGCCCTGCTGACGGCGGCGCTGCGCCAGCTTCACACCATCGCCCGCGGCCGGCTTCTGGTCGATGCCGGCACGCCGCCGGCCCAGGCGGTCGACCGCATGGTCCCGCCGGTGTTCTTCAAGCGCAAGGCGACGGTGGCACGGGTGCTGTCGCTTTGGCCCTCGCCGCGCCTGGCGGCGGCGGCGACGCGGATCGAGGATGCCGTCGTGCAGTCGCGGCTGAAGCCGGCGCTCGGCTACGAGATCGCCGCCGCGACCCTGCTGGCGCTGGCGACCGCCGCGCGGGCGGCAGGCAGAGCCCGCTGAGCGGGATCGAGCCCTCCGATTGAGCCGGGATCGTGCCCTACGGTCGCG